>WGDF01000336.1 GCA_015493405.1 Flavobacteriaceae bacterium | reverse complement strand
GGCGAAACTATGGTAGATACCATGACCGGAAAAGTGAAACTCAAAGTGAAACCCGGCACGCAATGCGATACCAAAGTGCGCTTAAAAGGCAAAGGTTTCCCTATTTACAAACAAGAAGGAAAATTCGGTGATTTGTATGTAACTTTTAAGGTTAAAATTCCGACCAACTTAACTGCACAACAAAAAGAATTATTTGAACAACTGGCAAAACTTAAATAACATGACAAAACAACTCATATCCATTCATAAAATATGTGAATCTTACCAAATTCCCGATTCTTTTTTTGAAGAATTGAAAAATTTTGATTTGATTCCTTTGCAACAATCAGAAGCCCAAGAGCTGATGATTGAAGAAACAGCCTTACCGCAAGTCGAAAAAATTATGCGTTTACATTTTGATTTGAATATCAATATGGAAGGGATTGATGTCATTATTAATCTACTGGACCAATTTGATCAGTTAAAAGCAGAAATTGACAGCCTTAAAAAACGACTGAGTTTGTATGAAGATTTATAAAAATTCTAAATCATCAAACACTACATTACGATCTTAAAGCAATCAAATTTCAAACAAAAATCGGACTGAAAATTCAGCCCGATTTTTGTTTAATAGTTTATAACTTTAAACTTCCTGACTTAAAACCGCTGCTTTGCCCAATTCAAAAGCATCGAGATTCATTTGAACGATACGATCTCCTTTGCGTTTGAACAAATCGGCAATAACTTTTTTGAGTAACGCTTCATCAAAAGGTAATAAATCCGATACCGCACCAATCATCACCACATTGGCAGCTCTAAAATTACCGGCCTTTTTAGCTAAAGTACGGGCATCTACAATGCGATGATGCGGGAATTGCTCTATTTGGGCTTTCAAATCGGCTTCATCGGGATAATTGGCAATATTTTTAAACGGATTAATATCCGTGACTAAATAACCTTCGGGACTTAGATAGGGCAAATAGCGCAACAATTCCATAGGTTCTACAGACAAAATGAGGTCTGCTTTAGCTTTAGGAATCAAATCGGAATAAACGGGTTGATCCGACACACGCACATGAGCTTGAACCGCCCCGCCCCGCTGACTCATGCCATGCACTTCAGATTGTTTTACATTAAAACCGCTTTCAAGTGCAGCAGTATCCAAAACGGCTGATATGGTCAATATCCCTTGACCACCAACGCCTGATATGATGATATCTTTTTTCATTTTATTTTATTGGTTATTTGATGATATGTTTATTTGTTGATTTGAGCAATAGAAGATAAGAGGAATAAATTTCATTTTAGATTAGCGATTTCAAATTATGAAAATCTCTAAATAGGTTGAATCCTTTATAAAATATAAAAATAATTATCCATTCTTAATTTTCTCTTACCGCTCCTCTCCTATTTTTTTCAATCCCGATTCTTTCATCATCAGGACAGCACTCGTCTTGCTTTATGTTTTCCAATTTATCTCTTTTCACTTCTAATAACTGGGTTCAAAAGTATTAAATTGTCGTGCCAAATCTTTCTTATCATTTGACATCGTAACGCAAGGCCGCTGCGCTATAATCAATGAAACACCTTGATAATCAAGCTCTTCTTTTATCATTTCCACATTTTTATCATGGTATTTTTTTAGTGGAATGATGATTTTGATATGTTCTTTTTTAACACCCAAACCTTTAGCAATATCATATAAACGGCCCATTGCTGCCGAAGGCTGCGCGCCGGTCATTGCTACCGCTGAATTGTCGGATATGATAACTGTAATCGGCGAATTATCCCAAACAGCACTTAATAAACCGGTCATGCCGGAATGTGTAAATGTTGAGTCTCCTATAACAGCTATGGCCGGAAGCAAACCGGCATCTGCAGCACCTTTGGCCATAGGAATGGAAGCTCCCATATCTATAATAGTATCAATGGCATCATAAGGTTCTAAAACCCCTAAGGAATAACAACCTATATCCGAAAAAACGCGATTATCGCCAATCTCGGGTATAATATCATTGAGTTCTTCATACAAATCTATATGGCCGCAACCCGGACATAATTGCGGCGGACGACCGACTACTATTTCGGGAATGTCCGAGTCAATATGTTCTTCCAAACCAAGCGCATAAGCTACGATATTCGGATTGAGTTCTCCCGTGCGCGGTATGGCGCCGGTCAGCCGGCCTATTACTTTTTGGTCACGTCCCAGATAGTCGCCTATCATTTCTTCTATAAAAGGATAGCCATCTTCCAAAACTAAAATTTTATCGACCCTGTCAAACATTTTTCGCACTTGCTCTTTGGGCAAAGGATAATGCGAAACTTTCAGCACATCATAAGGCACTTTCTCGGGATAATTCTCTAATAGATAATTGATAGCAATCCCCGAAGCTATAATCCCCAAGGAGGTATCTTCGCCTTCTTGATAAGTATTCCAAGGGGATTGTTCCGCAATTTTTTCCAAATCCTTTTGCTTCTCAATCAAACCTTTATATTGCAATTTGGCAAATGACGGAATCAGAGCAAAGCGTTTGGTATCGTCAAGCAATTGTAAAGAATTTTGATTTTTTTTATCCTTGACCGTAACATTGGCACGCGAATGAGACAAACGGGTTACCGATCGTAATAAGACCGGCAATTTTGTTTTTTCGGACAAATCAAAAGCATAAGCCATCATATCATAAGCTTCTTGCTGATTGGAAGGTTCTAAGATGGGTAACATCGCAAATTTGCCGTAAAAACGACTGTCTTGTTCATTCTGTGATGAATGTTGTGAAAGGTCATCCGCTACTACAACTACCAAACCGCCGTTAATGCCCGATATAGCCATATTGATAAAAGCATCGGCGGCCACATTAAGCCCGACATGTTTCATGGTAACCATCGCCCGTTTTCCGGCAAAAGACATCCCGAGAGCTTCTTCTGTAGCCACTTTCTCGTTAGTAGACCAATGCGCTTTGATTTTACCGCTTTTGGCATCCGGACCGGCTGTGATGTATTCTATAATTTCGGTTGAAGGTGTGCCCGGATAACCATAGGCTCCGGATAAACCGGCATCTATAGCCCCTTGCGCAATCGCTTCATTGCCTAATAATATTTTTTGCATAATCTTTTATTTTTCATTGTCGCTTAAAGATATAAAAAAAATGCCATTTTAAAATGACATTTTGCAATTTTATACGATAGTTTTATGCGAAATTAATAAAGTCCCTTATGAATTAGAATGCGATTTCAATTTGATACTCCATTGAAAAACAAATGTGCAGACCAAATCATCCGTTTCATCAAAAGCCCGCGAGGTCAATTCAAACTGAACGCCCTCACCGGTTTGCAAGGCTTGATGGATTTTATCATCAATTAAATGCCCATCATCACAGATAAAACGAATTCTACCTTTGGCTTTTTTGGTAAATTCACCTCGGGTTTCCGTGACCAACATCGAAATATTTTTATAGGTATCTTGTATTTTTTTCATCACTAAAATACCGGTCGATAACTCGGCCCCCATCGCCAAAACGGCAAAATACATAGAGTTAAACGGATTTTGATTAATCCAACGGTGTTTGGCAGTTACAACAGCTCTAGTATCATTAATATCTTTTAAACGGATGCCACTGATCCAAGCACTGGGCAATTTGAATAACAAAAAACGGTTGATATGTTTTGGGGTAAATTTCATTTTATATTTCTTTTAATTATGACATTTCCATTTCTGTAAAATTAATTTTTTTATCGGTTTTAAAGATATTTTTCTGATAATTTTTTCCTGATTTGCCTATTATTTTGCCATTTACTTTCTTTTATTATAGAAAATTGAATACCATTCCGTTCCTCATAATCCTTTCTTTACTACTTATTTCATTGGGTTTAATAAAAATATTATAAAATATTTAACTACTTTGTATAACATAATACTATTTATTATATATTTGCAGGTGTAACAAAGTTATAGGTCTATCGTTATTAAAGTATAAATTCAAAAAAATAAAATTATGGAAACGCTTACAAAATTAGAACCTCAACCTGATCCAAATCAAAATTCACATGCTACTATTATTCAAATCAGCTCATTTTCATCTTTAATCGGAATCCCTTTTGGCAGTATTTTAGGGCCATTAATCACTTGGTTGATTTGGCGTAATCAAAGCAAATTTGCTGATGAAAACGGTAAAGAAGCCATTAACTTTAATTTGAGCATTTTGCTTTATCAATTTTTGGTGGTCATTATCGGTTTAATCATGTTTTTATCCCCCATCTTAAGTATGGCTGCAACAGATGACGCCAACCCCATTGGAATAATTCTTTCTTTACCCGGTTTATGGTTATTTTTAACCGGTATTGGCTTATTATCGTTAATCAGAATTGTTTTAGTGTTAGTGGCTACAATCAAAGCCGGAAATGGTGAATTGTATCATTATCCGTTAAGCATTAGATTTATCAAATAGATACTATGAAAATAGAAAATATCAAATCACAAATGCGCAAAGGCGTATTGGAATATTGCATTTTGAACATCCTCAGCCAACAAGAAGCAGCCTACACTTCCGACATCTTACAAGAACTTAAAGATGCTAAAATGATTGTGGTTGAAGGAACGGTTTATCCTTTACTGACCCGCCTGAAAAATGCAGGCTACTTGACTTATCGTTGGGAAGAATCGACCTCCGGCCCACCTAGAAAATACTATTATTTAACCGATAAAGGAAATCAATTTTTAAGCTTAATGCACCAATCTTGGCAAGAATTGGTCAATGCCGTCAATCATATTAACCAAAATAATATTAAAATTACAGAAAAATGAATAAAACCATAGATATTAGTTTGGCAGGAATGCTGTTTCATCTGGAAGAAAAGGCTTACTACAAACTGAAAAAATATTTAAAATCGGTGCGGCATTCTATTCATCAAACCGATGATGTCGATGAAGTGATGAACGAAATTGAAGCCCGAATAGCCGAATTATTGCTCAAAAAACAGCAAAATCCGCAACAAGTCATCAATGAAAAGCATATCGATGAAATTATTGCAATATTGGGACAACCCGAAGATTTTGAAGAAGAAATTGACTATCAACCTGGTACTGCAGGTAATAGAACTGTCAAAAAAGCCTTATTCAGAGATATGGATCATTCTATGATTGCGGGAGTTGCCTCCGGATTAGCGCAATATATCGGCATGGATATTACTTTAATGCGGCTACTTTTTATTGTGCTGCTCTTTATCACACATGGCAGTTTTATCTTGCTCTACTTCTTGTTATGGTTGGTCGTTCCTAAAGCTAAAACAGCTGCGGATAAATTAAGAATGAAAGGCGAATCGGCAAATTTGGACAATATCGTTGATCAAGTTTCTGCTGAAGAAGGCACAAAAAAAAAAGTGAAGCTTGGTGAAACTATAGAAACAACCGGCTCTGAAATTGGAAATATTTTGGTTAAACTAATCGGATTTTTAATCATTTTGATTACCGGATTCTTACTAACCGGATTGATTATATCGGCTTTAAGCTTTTCACCTTTATCAGATATGAATATGCTGATCAATGGCAACCCAATTTTTCAAACCCTCCATCTTCCCATCGGTTTGATCAGCTTATTACTTTTTTGCGTGATAGGTTTTCCCGTCATTATGATCTTTTTGTTAGGCTTTAAAATGCTTTTTCCAAATACCAATCCCTTAAATAAAAATCTCCTGATTATCGGTGGCACCTTATGGTTTATCAGTTTGATTTACCTGACTGTTAAAAGCGTATCGGTGTTATCTCATAAAAATGAAACAGCCAGAATTATCACAACCAATCGACAATGGATGACAGCTCAAGACACACTCTTTCTGAATGTTGAACCCATAAATACCCACAACGAAAACTATATTGCCAGTAATGACATTAGCTATGATTTTTATCCTTCCAAAGATAGTTTGGTGCATTTAAAAATCAAAAAAATTGCCGAAGGCATGACATACCGTAAAGCCAAAGAAAATGCTTTGGACATAGATTTTAAGATGGTTCAAGATAGCCTAAAAAACCACTTAAATTTCGCATCTATGATTCGGTATCCGGCAAAAAATCTAATTAGCACGCATAGAATTAAAATTCGAATTGGAATCCCGAAAGGAAAATATATTAAAATATCGGAGCCTATCAGCCAATTGACACAAATGTATGATTGCGACTTCCCTGCATTACTGACTAACAAAAATGACAAAATTGATTGCTTAAAACAATACAATAATCTCACAAAAGAGCCTTTTTATTTAGATGCCAACGGCAACAAAGTGCAAATAAAAATAGACGATAACGGCATTAGAATACATGGCAAAGACCCACGAAACAACGATGGCGCGACCATTCAAATCGACGATAACGGCATAAAAATAAATGCCAAAAATAAAAATAAAAATGCTCAAATTCAGATTGATGATGATGGCATAAAAATTGAAAAAAACAATTAAAGAAACAATTATGAATAGCACAGACACTACTAAATTATGGTCCGCCATAATGTTTATTATACTCGGATTGATTTTATTACTGGAACAATTTTATCCGGAATTAGATCTCGGAGATTTTTGGCCTGTTTTATTGATTATCACAGGAATCATTATGATATACAGCGGCGTAAAAAACAATCCGAAAATAATAAAAACAAAAGGTTGATATACAAATCTTTATAACATTTTAAATAAAATACATTCACTCTTAAAAAATTACCTCTATGAAAAATACAAGTAACATCATCACGGGATTTTTTCTCGTCATTTTAGGCCTATTACTCCTACTCCGCAACCTGAATATTCTAGAATTTGATATTGTAGATATCTTTAGATTGTGGCCTATTGCTCTGGTTTATGCCGGCGTAGAAATGCTTCCGGTGGATTCCAAAACCAAAGTTTATTTACAAGTCGCTGTAATCGCGTTGTTTTTTGTCGCCTTAATCAGTTTACCAGCTATCAGAAACGCGCGACATCATTATACTGATGATTATGAGAGTAGTTATCAACAACTAAATATGGATAATTCCAAAATTGTAAAGATTTTTAAATCTGTTTGAAAAAAAATAAAATTCTTAAAAATTTATAATATGCTCCAACTGAAATAAGCATAAAATATGTCATTCAATTGCGTATTGAAGTGGAAAAAGGTAAGATTTCACAGACTAAATACGGTCTAAATCTTTTATAATAAAAAAAAAGCAACTCATTGAAAATCAATAAGTTGCTTTTATTAATAGTGACTCCGACAGGATTCAAACCTGTAACCTTCTGAGCCGTAATCAGATGCGCTATTCAGTTGCGCCACGGAGCCATTGTATTTCATTTAGTGATCGTCCCGACGTC
>WGDF01000335.1 GCA_015493405.1 Flavobacteriaceae bacterium | reverse complement strand
CTTATATTAAAATTCCGGTCTTTAAAAACTATAAATTTAATCACAAGCCGACACATGCTCTTTCGACCAACGATATTAATCTGGCCTCAGCCGAAGATTTACAAACGATTGTGGGAATAGGGCCGGTTTTATCCAAGCGCATAGTCAAATACAGAGAGGCTATCGGTGGTTTTAAAGACCGGTCGCAGCTTCTTAAAGTTTATGGCTTAGAACCTCCGGTGATCAAACGGTTATGGCAGCATTTTAAATTGAAAAATATCAAATCCAATTTTGCTAAAAACAGCATAAAGAAAGCTATAAATACGGCTACTGTAGCAGATTTAAAACAAATTTATGGTATTGGTGAGAAGTTGGCCCATCGCCTGATCAAATACCGTCAATCTATAGGCGGTTTTACCATTAAAGAACAACTCAATGCGGTGTATGGGCTGTCACCGGAAGTGATTACACGTATTTGGGAGAATTATAAAATAATAAATCCGGCCAAAATACCTTTCAAAATTGAATTAAATGAGGCTAATATCAAGGAATTATCGGAGAATCCATATATTTCTTATCAATTGGCAAAAAAAATCATTTCATATAGGACTTTACACGGTGCTTTTCATAATTTTGACGAATTATTAAAAGTTCCGGAATATCCGGCAGAAAAACACAAACTAATCATACTCTATTTAAAACTATAAAATGATGATGAATTTTGAATTGACAGAAGAACAAAAACATATTGCACAAGCAGTCAGAGATTTTAACAAACAACAAATCGCGCCTTATTTTATGGAATGGGACGAACAACAAATTTTTCCGGTTGATTTGTTTCGCAAATTAGGTGAATTGGGATTTATGGGGATCGTCATTCCCGAAAAATACGGCGGCTCCGGCTTATCTTACCAAGACTATGTTACCATTGTAGATGAATTGTCCCAACAAGACCCATCAATAGGACTTTCGGTTGCAGCACACAATTCGTTGTGTACCAATCATATTTATGAATTTGGAAACGAAGCACAACGCATGCGTTGGTTGCCGAAACTGACATCCTGTGAATGGATTGGCGCTTGGGGACTCACCGAACACAATACCGGTTCGGATGCCGGTAGTATGAGTACTACAGCCGTTGAAGACGGTGATTATTATGTTTTGAATGGTTCTAAAAATTTTATCACACATGGCATTACTGGCAATGTAGCCGTAGTTTTGGCGCGTACCGGTGAGAAAGGGGCAAGACGCAATGCTACAGCTTTTGTCGTGGAGCGGGGCACGCCGGGATTTACAGCAGGAAAAAAAGAAAATAAACTAGGTATGCGTGCCAGCGAAACCGCCGAAATGATTTTTGACAACTGCCGCGTGCCCAAAGAAAATATTTTGGGTGAAGTCGGCGATGGCTTCGTACAAGCCCTTAAAATATTAGATGGTGGACGGATTTCCATAGGTTCTAATGCTTTGGGAACCGCCAAAGGCGCTTATAATGCTGCCCTAAAATATGCCCAAGAACGGGAGCAATTTGGTCGTCCGATTAGTCAATTTCAAGCCATTGCGTTCAAATTAGCAGATATGGCCACCGAAATAGAAGCAGCGGAATTGTTAATACGAAAAGCGGCTTATTTAAAAGATACCAAACAGAATCTGACCAAACTCGGAGCTATGGCTAAAATGTATGCTTCTGAAGTGAGCGTCAAAGTATCAACCGAAGCGGTGCAAATTCACGGTGGCTACGGTTATACCAAAGATTTTCCCGTAGAAAAATTTTATCGCGACAGCAAATTGACCACCATAGGAGAAGGCACTACCGAAATACAAAAACTGGTTATTTCCAGACAAATTTTAAAATAAATGATAAACTATCATATAAGACCGGCAACCGAGCAAGATTTTGAAGCTATTTTGGGCTTGATAAAAGAACTGGCGCTGTTTGAAAAAGCGCCGGAAAAAGTTGCCAATACTATAGCGCAAATGAAAGCCGAACAAGATTATTTTCAGGCTTGGGTCGCTGAAAAATTAGATGGTGAAATCATCGGCTTTGCTTTGTTTTATTTTGTGTATTACACTTGGGTGGGCAAATCACTATATCTTGACGATTTGTATGTCAAGGAGGCCTATCGTGGACAAAAAATCGGGTCAAAGCTACTCGATAAAGTGATCAAAACAGGGCGCCAAAACAACTGTAAACGCATCCGTTGGCAAGTTCTGAATTGGAACAAACCGGCTATCGATTTTTATCAAAAACTCGGTGCCAATTTAGACGACGAATGGATTAACTGTGACTTGGAATAAATTTTGTATCAAAAACTATTAACT
>WGDF01000334.1 GCA_015493405.1 Flavobacteriaceae bacterium | reverse complement strand
TTTATAGTATATTTATGGCATTAAAAACATAAACCCCGTAGGGGTGAAATTATTTGAAAAGATAATCGATGCCATTTAATTCTTGAGCTTAATTTATTATTACCCACACAAAACAACATAGACCCAAATCTTTTTATCTTGAACCAAAAGAAAAATATGCGTTTATTAATTTTTTTATTTCTCTTCCCCGGAATTCTTTTTTCACAAAGTCAATTCAAACTAGCCCACCCAGCAACTCAAACAGAAATTCCGTTTGAATTGGTAAATAATCTGATAATTCTAAAAGCAAAAATCAATGGGGTGCAACTCAATTTGATTTTTGATACCGGTGTCAAACAGACCATCTTAATCAATTTAAAATCCTTAGATTCAGTTAAACTCCAAGGATTGTCACATAAAAAATTTACCGGAATCGGGAAAGAAAACACTAGTATTGATGGTTTATCTTCTACCAATAACCGGTTCAATCTTGAAGACAAAATTATGAATTCCAAAGCTCTGATTTATATTATAACAGGAGCGGAATTTCATTTCTCGGAAACCATCGGTATTAACATTAACGGTTTGATTGGCGGAGAACTGATCCGAAATTTTTTAGTCAAAATAGATTACAAAAGAAAAAAAATGATCTTCTATAAACCGGAGACTTTTAATTACAAGAAACTGAAACGTTATCATAAATATAAAATACAAATAATTGATGGTAAGCCATACCTCAATGCGCGTGTTAAGGTACTCAAACACAGTCGCACTCAGCCTTTAAAATTATTGCTTGACTCCGGTAACAGCGATGCCCTTTGGATTTTTGATCATAAAAAAATAAAATTGCCCAACACTCAAAAAACGATAGAAGATTATTTTGGCTTAGGGTTTAGTGGCGATATTACAGGCGTGCGTGCTAAAATTTTTAAATTCAGTTTAGATGATAAATACCGATTTAAATCGGTTTATATCGGTTTACCCGATCCAATTTTTTTCAGTCATATCGTTGCTCAAAATCCATTTGATGGCTTAGTTGGAAATGAAATTTTAAAACGTTTTTTTGTTTGGCTTGATTATAAGAACGGCTATTTGTATTTAAAAAAATATCATAAAAACTACCGTCAGCCCTTTCTTTTCAACGATACCGGAATCTATCTGGCTTATCAAGGTAAAATTCCGGTATTGGTAAAACAATTAACCACCCAATTTGACAACCGACTTGAAGGAGAAGCTATAAATGTCTTTAAAGAAGAAACTTATGTTTATAAATATGAGCTGGTCAACAGAATTGTAATCAATTATATCCGGAAAAATTCGCCTGCCGATAAAGCCGGCTTGATACCGGGAGATGTGTTGCTCAAAATTAATGATAAGGATGTCTATCAATACCGCCTCGACAAATTAGAAGAAAAATTCTTTTATCATAATAAGACTTATTTAAATTTATTAATCCAACGCAAAGGTCTAACCTTATCATTCAAAGTATATAATACCAATCAATTATAAATTGCGTTTTTGTATATAATAGAAGCCATAAGCCAAAGCCGACAATAATACAATAGTAACCAAAGTATGTTGCATAAAAGCCTGCTGATAAGCAAATAATATGGTTAGAACTACACCGGCAATAGCACCGCCAAAATGAGCTTCATGTCCAATGCGGCTATATGCATCTTGCGTACCTTTGGTGGTATACCATAAATATCCTAAAGCAAAAAGGATAGACGGAATAGGAATAATGGCAAAGAAATAAATCATTTCAAACGGTAATAAGGTCACATAAGCAAAAACCACAGCATTGACACCGGCAGATGCCCCGATGGCATTATACCACAAATCATTTTTATGAAAATAATAAGACAAATAATTGCCCACAAAAACACCGCCGAAATAGATCAACAAAAACAGACCCGGGCCAAAATAAGAAACGACAAAATTGCCAAAAAAATACAGGGTAAACATATTGATTAACAAATGATTCCAATTGGCATGCAAAAATGCACTGGTAATAAAGCGGTAATATTCACCGGCTTTGATGCCGGAAACAGAAAATTTGTATTTTTCAAATAATTTGGAATCATTAAACCCCATATATGATGTAATGACGGTAATAATGATAATAATAGTGGATAAAGACATAAAATTAATTTTTTAAAATTCAAACATGGATTGAACGATCTTATTCAGTTTCTGACTGTCATCATAGCTGTGATGACGACAAACACCATTGACAAAGATATAATCTTTTTGCCAATCTTTATGATGTGCGGCCAATTTACGAATTGCATTAATTACATAAGCAACCTCTGCATTGCTAGTCGTCGGATGCAAGGATAACCGAATCCAACCGGGTTTGTTAGCTTCATTACCATTTTCAATTTCCTTTATTATTTGATGAGATTTGTGTTGATCAATACCTAATAAAATATGTCCGTAGGTTCCGGCACAACTACAACCACCTCGTGTTTGAATACCAAATCGGTCATTGAGTATTTTAACCCCTAAATTATGTGGTAAGCCTTCAATATTAAAGGAAATCACCCCTAAACGGTCGGTAAATTCCGAAGCCAATAAATTCACATTCGGGATTTGTTGCAATTCAGGTAATATTTTTTGTAATATTTCATGTTCTCGCGCTAAAATATGAGGCACACCCATATCCTCTTTAAGTTTGATAGCCAAAGCTGTTTTTATCGTCTGCAAAAATCCCGGCGTCCCCCCATCTTCACGCATTTCTATGGCATCAAAGTAACGGTGTTCTTGCCAAGGATTAGTCCACAATACAGTGCCACCACCCGGATGATCGGGGATATGGTTATGATAGAGTTTTTGATTAAAAATCAGAACGCCGGATGTTCCGGGACCACCCAAAAACTTGTGAGGCGAGAAAAAAATAGCATCCAATTGTTGTTTTTCATTTGGATGCATATCAATATTAACATAAGGCGCCGAACAAGCAAAATCAACGAAACAATAACCGTTGTATTGGTGTATTATATCTGCAATTTTGTAATAATCAGGTTGTAATCCGGTTACATTGGAACAAGCCGAGACAGAAGCTATTTTTAACTTGCGATTTTGATAGTGTTTTAAACGCGTTTCAAAGGCTTCAAAATCTATATTTTTAACATCTTTGTAAGGTATAATTTCCACATCGGCAATCGTTTCCAACCAAGACGTTTGATTGGAATGGTGTTCCATATGCGTAATAAACACAATTGGGCGTTCATTTTCAGATAAATGAATCCGGCTTTTAAAATTTTCATGTAATTTCAGGCCTAAAATACGTTGCAATTTATTAATTGCGCCTGTCATTCCATGGCCAGTCATAATTAAGACATCATTTGCATTAGCCTTGACATGTTTTTTAATAATTTCTCGTGCTTGATGATAAGCAGTAGTCATCAAATTACCGCACAAGCTTGTTTTGGTATGGGTGTTGGCGGTAAAAGGGCCGAAATCTTCCGCTAATTTTTGTTCGATTGGAGCATAAAGTCTACCACTGGCAGTCCAATCGGTATAAACTAGTGGCATAACACCATAAGGCGTATCAATCACTTCATCTATACCGATTATGTTTTGTCTAAAGGATTCAAAATATTGCGCCAAATTCGGTGTTTGTTTCATCATCAATTAAAATTTTTCTTTGATTTCCCGCATCATATTTTGCGCTAATTGATCTGCTTTTTGTTGTGAAAGCGCTTCGGCGTAAATACGAATGATCGGCTCCGTATTAGATTTGCGAACTTGCACCCAGGCGTCATCAAAATCAATGCGCAAACCGTCTTGGGTATCGATTTCAGCTTCTTTATATTTATCGGAAAAATAAGTAATAACCGGTTCCAAATCAAAATTTTCAGTTACTGTCATCTTATTTTTGCTCATAAAATAAGCCGGATAAGTTTGTCTTAATTCCGATAAACTTAAGCCACTCTCGGCCAAATAAGACAAGATTAAAGCAATCCCAAGTAAGGCATCACGTCCGGCATGCAATTTGGGATAAATAACACCACCATTGCCTTCGCCCCCAATAACGGCATCAACTTCACGCATTTTTTCAACCACATTGACTTCGCCTGTCTTGGCCTTAAAATATTGAACACCAAAGCGATCGGACACATCTTTTAAAATCCGAGAAGAGGATAAATTGGAAACCGTATTACCGGGTGTTAAAGATAAAATATAATCGGCAGCAGCAGCCAAAGTGTATTCCTCACCAAACATCCGCCCGTTTTCATCTATAAATGCCAAACGATCGACATCAGGATCCACAACGATTCCCAAATCGGCTTCCGTTTCGGACACATATTTCATAATGGTTTGCAGATTTTTTTCGAGTGGTTCAGGATTGTGTTCAAAATTTCCGGAAACATCACAAAAAAGACAGTCGTAAGTTACATTTAAAGCATCTAATAATTTCGGAATAGCCAAACCACCCGTCGAATTAATCGCATCAATAACCACATTAAAACCGGCTTTCCGGATTTTATCAACCTGCACTTCGGACAAATTTAAAATAGCGGCAATATGCTCGTCGATATAGCCGTTTTCCTTGTGACTTATCTGTCCCAAATTATTAACATCGGCATAATTAAAGTTATTTTTTTCAATAATATTCAATAATTTTTGACCATCTGCGGCAGAAAGGAATTCACCTTTTTCGTTAAGCAATTTCAAGGCATTCCATTGTTTAGGATTGTGGCTGGCAGTCAATATAATCCCGCCGTCAGCATGCAAACCACCTACTGCCATTTCAACACTCGGTGTGGTCGATAAGCCCAAGTCAACCACATCAATACCGAGCCCTGATAAGGTATTTTGCACAATATTTTGTATCATTGGACCTGAAATGCGCGCATCACGACCGATAACAACTTTTAGTTTTCGGTTTGGAAATTTCTCTTGAAGCCAAGTCCCATAAGCCGAAGCAAATTGCACGGCATCTAAGGGGGTCAAGTTTTGTCCGGGCCGTCCCCCAATGGTGCCTCTTATTCCCGATATACTTTTAATTAAACTCATATTTCGTTTTGTTCAAAAATACTAAAATTGATTGAATATTTTTAATTTTTCCAAAGCTGTTTGCAGATTTTGACGGGGAGTTGCAATATTCAACCTAAAATATTGAGCGCCATTTGTCCCAAAAGATAAACCGTCATTTAAAGCCAATTTCGCCTTAGAAATCAAGATTTCCTTAATTGCTTCATGCGACAAACCGGTTTCTGAAAAATCCAACCACATCAAAAAGGTGCCTTCCGGCTTATATGCTTTAATCTTTGGCACATACCTTTCTAAATATTCCAAGGTAAAATCTATATTGTTTTGCAAATAAGTCAATAATTGCTCCAGCCACTCTTCTCCTTGATTATAAGCCGTTTTAAAAGCTATATTCCCAAAAATATTACCTAAAAACAGATGCATGTCTTTAAGCTTGGCGCGGTATTTTTGTCTAAAATCTGCATTGGGAATAATCACAACTGATGTGCTTAAACCGGCTA
>WGDF01000333.1 GCA_015493405.1 Flavobacteriaceae bacterium | reverse complement strand
TTTCTTATCTTTGTAAACCTTGAAAAAAAATAGATCAATGATGAAAATAGCTTTAATCCGAGAAAGAAAAAATCCGCCCGACAGACGGGTCGTTTTAACCCCACACCAAGCCCGAGAATTGCAGCAAACTTTTCCAAACTTGGAAATTGTGGCAGAAACCTCTCCCATTAGAGCCTTTTCAGATGATGAATACCGTCAAGCGGGTATCAAAATTGTAAAAGAAATCGGTGATGCCGATGTTTTATTGGGCGTTAAGGAAGTCCCGATTGAGGCGCTTATCCCGAATAAAAAATATTTCTTTTTTTCGCATACCATCAAAAAACAGCCCTATAACCGGAAATTGCTGCGAACCATATTGGACAAAAACATCGAGCTTTACGACCATGAAACCATTGTCAACGAAAAAGGTTTCCGATTGGTTGCCTTTGGGTACTATGCCGGTGTGGTTGGCGCTTATAATACCCTACGGACTTATGGTAAAAAATCAGGATTGTTTGATTTGTCCCGCGCTATTGATTTGAAAGATAAAAGTGAACTCACAGCACAATTAAAACATATAAAAAAACGCTTACCGCCAATTAAAATAGTGCTGACCGGAAAAGGACGCGTAGGTAATGGCGCCAAAGAAATGTTGGATGCTATGGGGCTTCAAGAAGTTCATCCTGAAGCTTTTCTTAAGCAAACATTTGATGAGCCGGTTTACACCCAAATAGATGTCGATTGGTACAACAAACGTAAGGACGGTAAAACTTTTGAATTTCAAGATTTTTTTACACATCCCGAATGGTTTGAAGGTGATTTCGAAAAATTTACCAAAGTAGCCGATGTTTATATTGCCGGTCATTTCTATGGACGGGGCGCCCCTTATATTCTGACGCAAGCACATTTGCAAGCCCCCGATTGTAAAATCAAAGTCGTAGGCGATATCAGTTGCGATATTGGCGGTCCTGTTGCTACAACGATTAAAGCTTCAACTATTGCCGATCCCATTTACGGTTACGACCCCATGACCGGTCAGGAAACCGATTATAAAAATAAACAGGCCATCGCTTGTATGACGGTGGATAACTTACCAAATGAAATCGCCCGTGATGCTTCCGAAGGCTTTGGGCTGAATTTTGAAAAATATATTATTCCGGCTTTTTTCAACGGCGATAAAGACGGTATTTTAAAACGGGCCAGAATGACTGAAAACGGACATTTGACAGAGCGTTTTAAATATTTGCAAGATTATGTCGACGGAAAGATATAGATGGCAAAACATAAAGAATTATATCCATTTTATGGTAAATTCAAGTAACTTGCACAAGTTACATTCTCCTTTTATGTTTGATTTGGCTAGGAAATGTTTATATGATCACACCCGCTATTCCGATTATCAAAAATTAAAAAAATATCATAAGGATTTATTAAACCAGTCCCAAAAAATACAAATTAGTGATTTGGGTGCCGGAAGCCAAGTATTTCAATCCAACACTCGTAGGATTAGCCAAATGGCTAAAGTAGCCGGTAGCAGTTATGCCGATATGAAACGCTTGTACCGTTTGGTGTATTATTTTAAGCCCCGGACTATATTGGAACTCGGAACTTCCCTGGGCAAAAGTGCTTTCGCAATGGCGTGTGCCGATTCTCAAACACAAATAATTTCAGTAGAAGGTGATAGGACTTTGGCGCAGATGGCTCAAAGGCAATTAGATAAATTTCAAATCTCGAATGTTCAAATCCGAACTCAAAATTTTGAAACCTTTCTTTTGGAATTGAATCAAAGCAATCAAAAATTTGATATGGTCTTTATGGACGGCAATCACCGTTTGGAGCCGACCTTGAAATATTTCAATTTATTACAAAAACATCTTCACAATGATTCGGTGGTACTGGTCGATGATATTTATTGGTCAGAAGAGATGAAACAAGCTTGGCAACAATTAAAACAACACCCACAAGTCAGGCAGAGTGTCGATGTGTTTTATTTCGGAATTTTATTTTTTAGACAAGAACAATTTGAGCAAGATTTTATAATCAATTTGGATAGTTTTAATTTATTTTAAATTAACATAATCTATTGTTCTTTTTCATTGAAAATGATTATTTTTAGAGTCTTAATAACAAATAAACTATGCTATGAAAAAAAAACAATTATTACTGATTGTGCTATCGATTTATAGTGCAATTTTATGGGCACAAGCACCTGCCCATTATTATGATGCCGCTAATGGTAAAACAGGTTATGAGTTGAAGTCAGCTTTGAAAAATATCATAACCGATGGCTATGTTTCATATAGCTATAATGATTTATATACCATTTATCGTTCTTCCGATACAGATTCTTATTATGAGAATGATGGAACTGTATTAGATATTTATTCTGAAAAGCCGCAACAAATTGATGCGTATGAGTATACACATACTTCAGACAAATGTGGTTCTTATTCCGGAGAAGGAGATTGTTATAATAGGGAACATATTGTACCACAAAGTGTTTTTGGATCTGCTAGTCCTATGAAATCTGACGCTCATTTTGTAGTGCCAGTTGACGGTTATGTCAATGGCAGACGTAGTAATTATCCTTTTGGGATAGTTGATAGTCCTACTTGGACTTCCTCAAATGGCAGTAAATTGGGGCCTAATGCGACACCCGGATATTCAGATACTGTTTTTGAACCCATTGATGAGTTTAAAGGTGATATTGCCAGAATGTTATTTTATTTTGCAACCAGATATGAAGATCAAGTGGCAAATTGGAATCATCCAATGTTTGATGGAACCAGCGATAAAGTATTCTCAGATTGGTTCTTGGCAATTTTATTAGATTGGAATCAAGCAGATCCTGTTTCTCAAAGGGAAATCGATCGTAATAATGCAGTTTATAGCTATCAAAAAAATAGAAATCCATTTATTGACCATCCTGAATGGGTCGGAGCTATATGGGGCGGTGATTCATCAGGCGGTGGTGATGGTGATAATGGTGGAGGAAATTCCGAGGTTATTAAAATAATGGACTTTGACGGAACAACACCTGAATGGTCTTTTACAACAAATACAACATTTTTTGACAATGGAGCAGATGGGTTCTTTGGAATTTATAATGCAAATCAAGATAGATATGATGGACAACCATATGATACCGGAATAGGAAATGCTTCTGATGTTGCTGTAATAGATAATGAAACTATAGAAGGAGATTTCCTTTTTGTAAACGATTTAGATGACGAAGGAGACAATGGCACTTCTGGTGAGGCCATCTTGTCTTTTAAAACGATTGATATTTCTAAATATACCAATATAATTTTTTCATTTGACTATGATATGAATGGATTTGATGCTTCAGATTATATTAAGTATGAAATTTTTGAAGATGGTAACAGTAAGGGAACAACAAAAGTTACTTCAAATACTGAAGGTACAATATCTGTCAATGTCTCATCAGGCACTTCGGAGTTTAAAGTATTGTTTAAAATAAAACAAAATGGCGGCGCTGATCAAGGTGCCATAGATAATATTAAACTCATAGGAAAATCATCTGATTCGTCTTCAAACCCCGAATGTATCCCTGTTATTTTATCATTAACCTTTGATAATTATCCCGAGGAAACTTCTTGGGAGCTGAATAATGATTCGGATCAAACTGTAGCTTCCGGAGGAACTTATGATAATGAATCTGATGGTTCTAATCTTGATGTTGAATTATGTTTGGATTTGGGTTGTTATACACTTAATGTTTATGATGCTTACGGTGATGGAATGTGTTGTAATTATGGTAATGGTTCTTATACATTAGTTAATCAAAATAATGATAATGTACTGGTATCAGGTGGAAGTTTTCAAGATGAAGAAAGCTCTGATTTTTGTTTAGGCTCTAATAAATCATTTTCCAGAAGCAAGGATAATGGTAAGAAGTCCAATTATTTGAAAGTTTATCCCAATCCGGTTGGCAATGTTTTAAATATTGATATAAATGATGCCAAAATGAACTCTTATCAAATTTTTGATATTAGTTGTAAAATTATAAAAAAGAATTTCTTTAAAAAACATGCGATAGATGTTAGCGATTTGTCCTCCGGTATTTATATATTGAAATTGAATAGCTATAAAAAGACTATCATTAGGCGGTTTATTAAACTATAATATAAACTTTACAATACCGGTTCATTTTGGGCCGGTATTTATTTTATTAATATTTTTTGCATTTTAAATAATTTATTATGTAATTTTGTTTTACAAAAAATATTTTTCATGAAAAGACCTGCACAACCTAAACCAAGAGATGTTGAAATTACCGTTAGCCCCAAAAAAACGATTGTCAGTCGGACTGACGAAAAAGGAATCATTCGTTTTGTGAATGATTATTTTAAAGAAATTGCCGGTTACAATGATCAAGAGTTAATCGGGCAACCGCATAATATCATCAGACATCCCGATATGCCCAAAGTCATTTTTAAACATTTATGGGATGAACTCAAACAGGGGCATGATGTGCGTGCCATTATCAAAAATTTGGCCAAAGACGGTCGCTATTATTGGGTCATTACCAATTTTTATCCCTTGTATGATGAGGATGGCAAAATAATCGGTTATTATGCCCGTCGTAAGGCTGTGCCGCAACACGTCAAAGAGGAAGTTGCCAAGTTATATAAAACTTTGAAATCTTTGGAAGATCAAGGCGGGATAGAAGCTTCCGAAAAATATTTACAACAGTGGCTTAAAGAACACCATACAACTTATAGCGACTATGTAGAAAGCTTATTTGGCGGTGATAAAGAATTGATTGAACGTTACTTAAAATCAGAGATATCAGATGCCGATTTATCCAAATGCGAAGATAAATATATTTCCAAATTTGAAAAAGAGCACGGACAGAAGAAAAAAGGTGGTTTTTGGAGTAAACTCTTTGGAAAATAAAGACTTAAATCTTAAAAAGTTATTAACAGGTGTTTTAACAGACACCTGTTTTTTTATGTTTTAATC
>WGDF01000332.1 GCA_015493405.1 Flavobacteriaceae bacterium | reverse complement strand
GTATTATTCAAAATATTCGTCATCGTCGGAAAATAACGAACCTTATTAAAACTTGGGGCATAAGATCTAAAAAGCGGGCCATTGGTATAGTCTGAATGAGGTACCCAAGATGTAATATTGCTATCTGTTACAGCGTCTATTTGTTCCCAACAATAGGTCAGGGCGTCACCTGCATCCGGATCGGTTGCTTCTGTTTGCAACATAAATGGGGTTGATTTAGGAATATATACATTGCCGTAATCCACCGGCGTGATGACCGGTTTATGATTGCCGATATTGTTATTTGCCGAACAAGTGGCAGTCGTTCTAACAAAATTTCCGGCTTCGGCTATGCTCATAACATGAAAATAATCATTGCTATGGATTTGCACATTGGGCGAACAAACGCCGGCATAAGCCATAATCGTGGTACCACTGCCAGGCTCCATAGCAGTGGGGAGATTCCGGTTGTCGCTGCAAGAGTTGGCAAAGGTATGATTACAGCCGAAAGCATGACCTATTTCATGGGCTACATAATCTATATCATAGGCATCACCTACCGGATTGGTAGAGCCTGTAACCGAAGCGCCTTTGTTGTTGCCACAAATAATGCCCAAATAGGAAACGCCACCACCGGCATAAGTGGTAAATAAATGTCCGCCATCATAATTGGAAGCGCCAATATTGTTATTCAGGACATTAGTATTGTTATGAAGCATAGCAGAGAGATCATCATTGTTGTAAGGATCATTATTAGGATCTAAGAAGATGACATTTCGTTCATTTGGAACCAACTCTAAAGTAACTCCGAAATCTCTTTCATAAACAGAATTAACGCGATCTACCGTAACAGCAACTGCTGCTAAAACAACATCTTTTTTTTGGGCATCACTGGCATTTTGGTCCAAGGTGCCGTTATTTATGGCACGGTTGATGTGATATTGCGCATATTCTCCGGTAGTTCCGATGGCAAAGCGGTAAGCTCTAAGGATTTCATCACTGATTTTAGAGTGTTGGCTTGATGTAATTTTAGGGTCGGGCGCGAGGCTTTGAGTCAAACATTCAAAGTGGATGGGGGGGAGTTGATCTTTAGAAAAAACGATTTCATATTGCAAATCTGCCGTTACCGGTTCTATCACCAAATCACTCCTGCCGGTGCGTAAAATACCGATATGAAGCCCCAATGGACTGCTGACAATGCTGGCAATATTCCCTTTTTCATCATAACCTCTATAGGTTTGAATGTGTGTTTCCGATTTCAATTCCTTGGGTAGCGTAGGAGATTTATAGATGAAAAAGGTATGAAAAACACCTTTTTCATCGGGAATATTTACGAGGATATCAGAAGTTTTATGGCTCATCATATCCGGTGCCGAAAGTAATTGTTTTTTTAGGGGGGATAAATCAATTTTATAGCTTTTATAGATAGCAGGCATTCTTTGAGTCGGAATCATTTTTTTTGAATGAATGCTGGTAGGATGCCAATAATTTTTTTGGGCAAAGAGTGAGAAACTGACTAAAAGGCTTAAAAGTAAGAATTGATTTTTCATATGGTGTTATTTTTTTAGAATAGCAATAATAATTAGCATTCAAATTTAAAAGAATTTTTTAAAAGGCTCTTTCCTTTTATCATATTTTAAGCCTTGCAAAACAGAAGACTTAATACCAATATTGAAATACCAGGAGGTCGGTTTGAGGGGATTCCAAGTCAAGGACATTTTCCAACTCTTCAAATCGCGATAAAATGTAAATTGGGTGTAGGTAAACCCTTTATGAACCAAGTCGTAACCGCTGCGATAAGAAATCTGCCAAGCCGGAGAAAAACTGATTTTACCGTTAAAACTAACGGAATGTGTCCCAATCGGTTTAAAAAGTAAATCATTGGGATGGTATTGTTTGTTTTGATAATTAAAATTGTAATTCATTCTCAATGACCATGTGATATCATTTTGATACAAAGTATTTTGCTTCTTTTTATTTTTTGATTTGGACCGGTTGGTTTTTTTGGCAAAAGTGGTATTGTTAAAACTATAACCGGTTGACAAATTGAAATTTTGAATACGACCAATGCCTTGACCTTTATTCCAAGCGAATTTATTGATATTTGTGCCATTTTGATCCAGTGCATAGAAATCATAAATGGCGCCCATACTTACGGTTAAACCTTGCGTTACAGTAGCCGAAGAACGTAAATTCACTTTGCTTATATTCATAGAATCCAATAAGAAATTGTATCCGGTCGTTGCCGTCAGAAATCTTATTTTTTTTGATTTACCATCTTTGGTTTTTACTTTTAACTCGAAATCGTTGGACATGCTTAATAATAAAGATTTGGATTCCAGTTGGTTGGGCGATCCATACATCCCTTGATCGAAAATAGTATAGGCTATCGATTCATTTTTGACCGGATTATAATAATGCCTGATAAATTGATCGAAAATAGGTGTATAAGCCGCATTAATACCGATATTAACGGTATGACGCAAACCTTGAATAAGATGTTTTTTGCCAAATAAATAAGTGCCGTAAAACGTCGTGGACAAATTGGTCGAAGCCGAAAAATCACGAAAAGATTTAAAGCCTTTTTGCTCGGTTATTTTTTCACCGCCGGCACCTTGATTAGCAGTGGGATCCCAAGACTTTTGGATGCTTTGCAATACCCAAACTTCGGTGTATTGTAGTTGCGGTTGCAAATTAAAATATTTGAATAATTTCATGTTGGTGCTGATAGGCAAAGAATGTTTAGCCCCTATTTTAGCCCCATCCCACATACCTTGTTTAAAAAATAAACTGTCTGTTGTGGAGATGGTTTGTTTGGCATCAAAACGGTAGGTAAAATTAATACGTTGAAAGGCATTATTTTTCATACCTTTCTTAGCAAAGGGATAAATGCGGCTGACATTAAGATTGAATTGCGGAATAGTCAAATTGATTTTTTCGGTATTGACATTCTGATTGTGATTCAAATTAATGGAATAATTTATAGGCAATGAAGCAAAGCGTTTCTGATATGAAATAGAAGATCCAAATTCATTACTCAAGCGATTATTGGTATTGAGAATATCGGTGTAATTATAAGAATCGCGGTAATATTTACTACTCCCGAAATTAACATTCGCCGAAAAATTGCTCAAAGGATTGCTCTTGCCGTCTCGACTGTGATGCCAATTGATACGCCATTGTGTATTTTGAACAAACTCAGGTAATTCGGCAGTAATTTGGTTTAGGTATTTAAAATTGAAATCTCCCGAATAGCGGTAGCGCTTAACATATCTGGATTTGGTATAAAAACCATAAGAACCATTGGTGTAAATGTCAAAAGTAGCTTCTAAATCCATATAAGGACTCATAGCCCAATAAAATCCGCCATTGGTAATGGCATAGCCATATTGGGTATCTGCAAAGGTCGGCATAAGAAAGCCGGAAGTGCGGGTCTCCGTCAAGGGAAAAAAACCAAAGGGAATGACCAGAGGGGTCGCCACATCTTCAATCCACATTTGGGTGGTGCCAATCACAATTTTTTTACCGGGCACAATTTTAGCTTTATTGGCCAAAAAATAATATTCAGGATGTGCCTTATCGGTTGAAGTCGTAAATTTGATATTTTTGACAAAGATAACGCTGTCATTATATTTTTTTAAAACGGCGCTGTTCATACTAAATTCCCCTTCTTTAGTATAAGTATTCCAAACCAAAGCTTTTTTGGTTTTAAAATTAAAGCGGATGCTGTCATTTTCAGTTTCAGTACTGCCTTGTTTGAAAACGGGTCGTTGGCTCAGATGGCCTAGTGAATCGGGAATCCGGCCGGCATAAACTTCTTTTTTAGCATAATCGACACAAATAACACCGGCTTTTAAATCGATGTCTTGATATTTGATGTGTGCTTGATTGTATAGTTTGATAAACTTCTTTTTTTCATTGACTTCCATATAATCTTCGGCATAATGGTATAATTGATGAGCCAAAGTGCTCGTTTGCAAAGTATCTTTTGAAGTTAAAAGGCTGTCTTTTCGAGTTTTTAAACTATCTTTAGCTATCTTTACCGGAAACGTAATTTTATTTTTTTTTAATTCATTATTTTTTTTTAATTTAGAATCCAGTTGTGCAAATAGGTGGGGCGCAGTAAAAAAAGACCACAAAAAAAATAACACCAAAGAAGTTTTGGTAAACAATTTGCTTATGTTATTTTTGTAATCTGTCATATTGATGAGAAATTTGCTCCGAGCAAAAATAATTCTTTTGATTCATATATGATTAAAAAAGCATCAAAATCTATGTTAAACAGGATAAAAAATTTGGCTTTAATTCTTTTTGTAGCAATAATTGTGCTAAATCCGATTTATACGGCACAATCGCAGCAAAAAAAATTTAAAGTTGTCATTGATGCAGGGCACGGTGGACATGATACTGGCACCCAAGGCACCGGCCGGATGAAGAAAAAAGAGAAAGATATTGCATTAGCGGTTGCTAAATTAGTTGCTTCAAAGCTTAAACAAATTAAGGATATCAAGCCGATTTTAACCCGTAAAACCGATGTGTTTTTAGAGCTTTATCAACGGGCCGAAATAGCCAATAAGAACAAGGCGGATTTGTTTATATCTATTCATTGTAATGCTAATAAAAACAGTAGAGCAGATGGGTCGGAAACTTTTGTTCTCGGGGTGCATCGCAACAAAGACAATTTGGAAGTAGCCAAGCGTGAAAACGCCGTAATCAAATTAGAATCTGATAATAAGTTGCATTACGAAGGTTTCGATCCCACACATCCGGAAACATTTATTGGTCTGACGCTGATGCAAGAAGAATTTTTAGATCAAAGTATTATGTTGGCTTCTTTGATTCAAAAACAATATAAAAAACGTATAAAACATAGTAAAGACCGCAGTGTGCAACAAGCCGGTTTTGCTGTTTTAAGATTGACTTATATGCCGAGTGTGCTGACCGAAATCGGTTTTTTGACCAATCCGAAAGAGGAAAAATTTTTAAATACAAAAGCCGGACAAAATCAAATTGCGACAGCTATTGCCAATGCCATTGTCCAGTATAAAAATTATATCAATTATAACACTTC
Organism: Flavobacteriaceae bacterium; assembly: GCA_015493405.1. Taxonomy (GTDB): domain Bacteria; phylum Bacteroidota; class Bacteroidia; order Flavobacteriales; family Flavobacteriaceae; genus WGBX01. The sequence goes on along the minus strand of WGDF01000332.1, from coordinate 480 downwards.
GGGTTTAAAGTCTCAAGGACAAAAGACAGTTTCAAAGAAAACTATAAAAGCAACCACTGTAAGTCAAAATATTACAAAAAAAGTGATAAAGCAAACGCGAACAATTACGCCTAAAAAAGAAAAGACCAAAAAAACGCTTCAAACCAAACGACCCGTACAAAAGGCTGTTGTTTATAAAAATGTGATTTATAAAGTCCAATTATTAGCAGTTCAAAGAAAAATTCCGCTTCTGCCGGAGAATTTTCGGGGCTTAAAAGATTTGTCTATGCGTAAAGAAGGCAATCTGTACAAATATTTTGCCGGTCACACTTCCGATTTTGATAAAATTTTAAATGTCAAAGGTGAAGCGCGTTATAAATCTTTTAACAATGCTTTTATTGTAGCCTTTGTTAACGGTAAACGTGTGCCTCTATCAGAAATTTTAAATAAAAGATAGGTAGCTCCCAAAAAAATATAGTAATTTTAGCGTTCATAAAAGTC
>WGDF01000331.1 GCA_015493405.1 Flavobacteriaceae bacterium | reverse complement strand
GGTAAACACCGGTTAGGCACTTATCAATTAAATGTTTTATTACCGCCACTTATTCAACAAACTCAGCTAAAAGTCATTTTTCCATCCTATTTACACAAAAAACCGGTTGTTTATAAGCGTTTGACGAATTTGACGCTTCCTCAATCTTCCAAAATAGTTTGGCAGTTACACACTTTGCACACCGATAGTATCCGTTTTGGTCTAAATCATCAATTTAAACTTTATCCGGTTGCGGACAATCAGTTTCATTTAGATACTGTTGCACAGCATGATTTTAGTTACCAAATACAGCCGGTTAACAAGCATATCAAAAATTATGAATTGGCTGATTTCAAAGTGCATGTGATCAAAGACGAATTGCCTCATCTCAATGTTACCGAAAAAAAAGACACCCTAAACCGGCAAAATTATTATCGTTTAACCGCTTCCGATGATTATGCCATTAGCCGCTTACAATTGGTTTACACCAACGTGTCGGATCAACAAAAAAAACGGGTCAATATTCCGATAAATGCATCCGATTTGGTGCAAGCGCTATTCGTATTTCCCGGTAAAATTCTTTTACAACCCGGGGCTTCTTATGCTTATTATTTTCAAGCTTTTGACAATGATGCTTATCACGGCTATAAATCGGTAAAATCTAAAGTTTTTTATTATAACAAATTGACTGATAAACAATTAGTCTTACAAAATTTAAAACAACAAGCTCATAATATCGCTGATTTTAATCGTCTTAAAGAAAAAATATCGGCTCAAAAACAAACTTTAAATAAGTTATCGGACAAATTATTATCGCAACAGCAACAGGATTGGCAAACCCAAAAAATGTTGCAAAACGCTATTCAACAATCTGAGCAACAAGAAGCATTTTTCAAGCAATCTATTCGTAAATTTAAAGATTTATTACACAAATTACCCGAAAAACAACAAGACGAAACCAAAAAAGATTTAGAAAAACGCTTGGCTGAATTGGCAAAAATGAAAAAGAAACAAAAGTTGTTAGATGAATTGAAAAAATTGGCGGATAAACTCAAAAAAGAAGATTTAATTAAGAAGTTGAAAGATTTGGAAAATTATTCCGAACATCAAGAAAAATCCTTGGAACGCATATTGGAATTGACCAAAAAATATTATTTGCAACAAAAAATGCAAAAAATGAGTGATCAACTGTCGCAATTAAGCCATAAACAAGATAGTTTGTCACGCACTTCACAAGATCAAAGAAAGCAACAAGATTCGTTAAATGCACAATTAGATAAATTACAAAAACAAGCGGATAGTCTGCAACAAATGAATCAGTCACTCAAAAATCCGATGGCAATACCCGACACAAAAACCGATATGGAAGACATTAAGCAAGATATGCAAAAAGCTTCCGAGCAATTACAAAATAAACAATCGCAACAAGCTAACCAGTCGCAAAACAAAGCGGCACAAAAAATGAAAAAACTGTCCAAACAAATGCAAATGGCCATGCAGGGTGGGGGAGGACAACAAAATGAAGAAGATGTCAAAACCTTGCAAGCTATTTTAAAAAGTTTGATAAATTTTTCTTTTAAAGAAGAAAACATGCTAACCGATTTATTTACAGATCGTTCCAAAAAGCATTTAACCCAACAATTATTAGGACAAAACCGGTTAAAAGTTTATTTCAAGCATGTCAACGATTCGCTTTATACCTTGGCTTTGCGTAACCCCAAAATATCGCAAATGATTTTAGATGAGGCATATGAAATTCAAAATAATTTAGATAAATCTTTATCTTATTTGTCTGAAAATAAATTATATAATACACAGTTATCGGCACAATATATCCTAAAATCCGCAAACACCTTGGCAAACTTTTTAAGCGATGCTTTGGATCAAATGAAAAATGCAAGCCCGTCAATGGGGCAGGGGCAAGGCAAAAAAGGCAAAGGCAAAAGCTTTTCATTACCGGATATTATCAAAAAACAAGGTGAAGCACTTTCCAAAGCGCTACAAGGACTGAAACAAAAACAAGGGAAAGGTCATAAAAAAGGCAATGAAGGCAAAGATAAAAACGGCAAGAAAAACGGTAAGCAAAATAACCAAGGAAATGAAGGTGAAGCCAAACGCCAATACGAATTGTATAAAATGCAGCAACAAGTCAAAGAAGATTTGAATCAACTGGGGGATAAATTTTCTGACCAAGCGACTAAGAAGAAAATCCAACAACTCAACAAAGAAATGTC
>WGDF01000330.1 GCA_015493405.1 Flavobacteriaceae bacterium | reverse complement strand
TATGAATATACCAAAAAAGCACCTACGCTTCCTAAAATAAATGTAAATCCGGATTTTAATCCTTTCAAGGATGACGATTTTGGGCAACCGGCCAAAATAGCGCCTTCTAGAATGGCGAAACGATTAGATTATTTCGAAAGTTTGATGCATGAAACTACGCAGGCATCCAATGCTTTAACCGATAAAGATAGTTTAGATACTGACAATCAACTGGATTTGAATTTTGAAAGCCGTCTCAATAGTTCGGTCTTTCAGCTTAATTTGAAATATATAGTAACTTCAGTAAAAGATCAACTTATCATCATTCATCAGAATAGAGCGCATCGTCTGGTTTTATACCATCATTTATTGCAGCAGTTGCAAAAAGGAAAAATGCCTGTTCAACAATTGATGTTTCCGGTTGAATTGCAATTAATCCCCGATGAAATATCTTACTTGCAGCAACATCAATCTAAAATAGCTCAAATGGGGTTTGAGCTGGATTTTTCTGAGACAACCGTTTGTGTTAAAGGGATGCCGATGCAGTTAAAAACACAAGCTGTAACCGATATTTTACAAGACATTATCAATCAATTGGGGTATGAAAATCAAGCGCGGCTCAGTCAAATTGACGAAAAACTAGCTTTGATTATTGCTGAAAAGTCGGCTGTAAAATCAGGACAAAAACTTAGCGATGCCGATATGGAACAATTGATCGACGATTTATTTCAATTAGAAAATTCATTATATGATGCTCAAGGCAAAAAAGTTTTTATAAGCATGGCTTCAGAAGAAATCAATAGACGATTTGATTAGAAATAGCAAGCCTTATTATATAGAATAGTATATGCAAAACATTATTAAAGATATTAAAAACGGTCAAATCAAACCGATTTATTTTTTAGCGGGAGAAGAAACTTTTTTTATTGATAAAATAAGTCAATATATAGAGCATCATCTGCTTCCGGAAGAGGCTAAAGGTTTTGATCAGATGGTGGTTTACGGCTTAGATGTAAATTTGCCGGACTTGATTTTACAAGCCCGCCGTTTTCCTATGATAGGCAACCGGCAAGTGATTATTGTTAAGGAGGCGCAGCATTTGTTTAAGAAAAAAGCTGATCAGGAAGCACTGGAGTCGTATTTGAATCATCCGGCGGATTCAACCGTTTTGGTTTTTAATTATAAATACAAAAAGCTGGATAAGCGTAAAAAAATTTATAAACAAATACAGAAACAAGGGGTTTATTTTGAGAGTAAGAAATTATACGAAAAGGAAACTTTAAATTGGATTATAGCTACAGTTAAATCGATGCAACACAGTATCGATTTGAAAAGTGCGCAAATGCTGATTGATTATTTGGGGACCAACTTATCTAAAATCTATAATGAATTAAACAAATTAGATATCATTATTCCGCCGCAATCCGCTATCACGCCTGATATTATTGAGACCAACATCGGGATCAGTAAGGATTTTAATAATTTCGAATTAAAATCGGCTATAGCTGCCGGACAATACATTAAAGCTCAAAAAATCATCAATTATTTTTCTGCCAATCCCAAAGAACACCCATTGGTCATGACTTTTGCCTTGTTGTATAATTTTTTCAGAGATTTATTTATTTATCATACTTTAAATGATAAGTCTAAATTTGCTGCAGCCAAAGCCTTGGGAATTAATCCTTATTTTGTCCAAGAATTTCAGCTGGCTGCACAAAAATATCCGATGAAAAAAGTAACCCAAAACATAGCCTATTTAAAAGATGCGGACCTCAAAAGCAAAGGCGTTGCCTCAGGCAGTATGACCCAAAGTGATATATTGAACGAATTGTTGTTCAAATTGATGCATTAAACTTGAAAAATCGGTCTTAAAATCGACCGCCTTTATGTTCGTCTTGCCATTTTTTTAATTCATCCCATTTTTCTTCCAGCGCTAATTTAGCTTGGAAAGGCCAACTTTCAGGATTGTGCACCTTATAATTCGGACCGGCTTGATCCAGAACCATTTGAATGGTTTTAATTTCAGCTTTGGATAAATCATCCCAAGAATAAATCTCAGCCTCATATAAAAGTTGTTCTATTTTAGGGCCAATGCCCTCAACAATTTTTAAATCATCTTTTTGAACCGGTTTTTTCTTTTGAGATTGGAGCGCCAAAAGCGCACTGTCTTTATTTTTTCGGCAATCATCCAAATCATTTTGAAGTTTGTTGAGCTCATTTTTATTCACACTCAATTGATTCTCCAATAACGCATATTTGTGAGATAAGTCATTGTAATCTTGATTGTTAGATGTTTTTGATTTTTGAATGAAATAACGCAAAAGGTAGCCCAAAATAAAAGCTACCAATAACATTAAAATAATTTCGATAGCAGCATTGCTACGACCATAAGAATCTGCTGTGCTGAATAATCCACTGACTAGTAATTGCATAATATTATTATTTTTTGATGAAACTTATTTCTACTCTACGATTTTGTTTCCGCCCTTCCGAAGTGTTATTATCGACAATGGGTTGGTTTTTACCTTCTGATTTAACCTTGATTCTAGAGGCTTCAATTCCTTTTTTCAGAAGCAAGTCTTTGATACGATTGGCACGTTTCATTCCTAAGATTTTATTAGAGGCTGCACTACCAATATTATCCGTATATCCTATGACCAAGAGTCTTAAATCAGGGTGTTGTTGTAATTTCTGACCGACTTGATCTAGATAAGAGATAATAGTCTTATTTTTAATGGCTTTGGTTGAATTGTATGGAAAATGAATCAAAGTTTTTTGAGCTTTTTCTTGCACAAAATCGTTGTCTTGAATCCATTTCAGCCGGTCTTTACCAAATTCTATAAAAGCAGGGATTTTTCCCGATGAATGTGGCAATAAGTATCCTTGCGTTAAAATCAAGTTGGAATCAATAGATTTTGATAATATTTTTTTAATGGCGTCAGCACGAGCCAAACCCAAATTATCAAAATTACTAGGATTGGCTTCTCCGTCATAATAAGGAGCTTCAATACGCAATTTTTTACCTTCAGCTTGCAATTGCTTGATTGATTTAACTTCGGCTTGCCATTGTAAACTGTCATTGATGACGGGATGTGTTTCACCGGATTTGAAATAAACCAAATTATGTTGCATCGGTTTGGGGGCTATTTTGGGCATGGTCTTATCAATCTTTGTAGCAGTTTGGGGTTGATTTTTGGGCGCGCAAAAACCTTTAATTTTACAAACATACCAATAAGTGCTTCCGCTGCCCCATAATAAAAATAGAAAAATAATTCCTAAAGACTTT
>WGDF01000329.1 GCA_015493405.1 Flavobacteriaceae bacterium | reverse complement strand
CTATTTCATCGCAAAAAAATTGAGCAACGCCTGAATTTAAAGAAGGAAAAACTGAATCAAGTTTTAGCGTATATCATTGATAAAAAAAAGTGTCGCAGCATATTTTTAGCGGAATATTTTGGAGAACAAAATTCGAAAGCTTGTGGCATTTGTGATGTTTGTTTAAATCAAAAAAAGCCGGAAAGCGATGCCGAAATACTGGATCGAATATTGGGTCTGCTTAAGGACGGCTGTTTGACCAAGCATGAAATACAAAAAATATTTAATCGCGATATTAACCTACATCTCGATAAATTAATTGAAAATAATTCGGTATTTTTATCCGGAGATTTTAAATATTGTTTAAACCGGTCAGCCTCTTAAAATGAATGCTATGAAAGATTTACAACTTGCTGCGGCACAAATCGGTAAAGCCCGTCATTTGGTTGCTTTTACCGGTGCGGGCATCTCTGCCGAAAGTGGCATTCCGACCTTCAGAGGAAAGGGTGGCATCTGGGATCAATACGATCCTATTATTCTTGATATAGATTATTTTAAACAACATGCCGACAAAGCTTGGCCATTGATTAAAGATATGTTTTATAACGTAATTGATAAAGCACAACCCAATCCGGCCCACCGGGTTTTGGCTCATTGGGAGCAATCCGGTTTGTTAAGAACCATCATTACTCAGAATATTGATAATTTACATCAAAAAGCAGGCAACAAGCATGTAATTGAATTTCATGGAAATACACGTGATTTAGTTTGTCTCAATTGTCATAAAACAACACCGGTATCTCAAGCCGACATGTCTCAAAATCCGGTAACTTGTCCCCATTGCGGAGGCTTGCTCAAACCTGATTTTGTCTTTTTTGGAGAACCCATTCCGGCGGCAGCTTACCAAAAATCCTTGAAACAATCTTTAGACGCAGATGTTTATTTAATCATTGGCACCACCGGAATTATTATGCCGGCTTCGCTCCTGCCCTATGAAGCGCAAAAAAACGGCGCGACCATAATTGAAATTAATGTGTCTCCCTCTAATTATACCGATAGCATTTCTGATATATTTTTGCAAGGAAAAGCCTCTGATATTTTAAAGCAATTGGATCATTTAATATTGTCTTAAAAGTTCATATAAATCATTTAAAACCATAATATCAAATGTTTAACTTTCAATTTTATTTGTCTCAAATATTATTGAATTTTAAATTTAAATATTAATCAATTATTATCAATCACTTACCGGCAAAATTTATTATATTTGTGTAACATAATTAACATATCTTAAAAAAATAAATCATGAAAATAGGCGTCCTAAAAGAAACCCGTCCCAATGAAAAACGTGTAGCTGTCAGTCCAAAGATTGCTCAAAATTTTATCCAGAAGGGATTTGATATTTTAGTAGAAAAAGATGCCGGTTTGGCTTCGTCATTTGATAACAAATCTTATGAAAAATCAGGCGCTGTAATTGTTCAAAAAGACGACATTTTTAAAGATGCCGACATTTTAGTTAAAATTAATCCATTAGATGCCGATGAGATAGCCAAATTAAAAAAAGGACAAGTCATTGTTTCTATGGTTTACCATCGATTGCAACCCGAATTGGTTAAAAAAATAGCCCTTCAAGGCGCTACACTTTTCTCAATGGATGCCATTCCACGTATATCACGCGCTCAAAATATGGATGTCTTATCCTCACAAAGTAATTTGGCCGGTTATAAAGCTGTCATTCTCGGTGCTGATCAAATGACTAAAATTTTTCCTTTGATGATGACTGCTGCAGGCACTATTACACCGGCCAAAGTGTTAATCTACGGCGTTGGTGTGGCTGGTTTACAGGCGATTGCTACGGCTAAACGTTTGGGAGCAGTTGTTGAAGCGACTGACGTGCGTCCCGAAACCAAAGAACAAGCCGAAAGTTTGGGTGCCAAATTTATCAGTGTTGAAAATGACAATGCTGATGTCTCCGAAGGGGGCTATGCCAAGGAACAGAGTGCTGAATTTTTGCAAAAACAAAAAGAAGCCGTAAACAAATCTTTATTTGATGCTGACTTGGTGGTTACTACAGCTCTGGTGCAAGGCGCCAAAGCCCCTGTTTTGATCAAAGAAGATCAGATCAAACAAATGAAACGCGGCGCTGTTATTGTAGATATGGCTGTGGAGAAAGGTGGTAATGTTGAACTGAGCGAACCTGACCAAATAGTTGATAAATATGGCGTTACGATTATCGGCAAAACCAATTTGCCTTCGACGCTGGCCACCAATGCCAGTGAACTTTATGCCAAAAACTTATATAATTTCATCACTTTTATGGCAGATAAAGACCACTTCCATTTTGATCACGACGAAGAAATCACTCAAAATACCCTTTTGGCTCAAGATGGTAAAGTTTTGATCGAGGCTTAGCATTTTGTCTTATAGATGATATGTTTAATGAAACTAAATGATTAAGAAAAAAAGCACAATATTACTACTGATTTTTATAATTTCAATTGCTTTAACTTTTACGGCAAACCATTCAATAGAAAAAAATGCCGAAAACAAAACATTTTCAAACGCATCCAAAATTAAGAAAAACAAGGTTGGCCTCGTACTTGGAACTGCTAAATTTTTAAAAAACGGAGAAATCAATTTATACTTTAAATATCGCATAAACGCTACCGTTGAATTGTATAAAAAAGGAAAAATTGATTTCATTTTAGTCAGTGGTGATAATGGCAATAAAAATTATGATGAACCTACTGATTTTAAAAATGAATTGATAAAAAAAGGAATACCCGCAAATAAAATTTTTTTGGACTATGCCGGATTTCGAACATTAGATTCTGTTGTAAGAGCTAAAGAAGTTTTTGGACAAACAAGCATAACTATTATTTCACAAAAATTTCATAATGAACGCGCTATTTATCTAGCTGAAAAAAATGGCATTTCCGCAATTGGATTTAATGCAAGAGACTTAAGTGGAAAATATGGTTTAAAAACTATAATTAGAGAATATTTTGCAAGGACTAAGGCTTATTTAGATATTCTTTTTGGCGTAAAACCTAAATTTTTAGGTC
>WGDF01000328.1 GCA_015493405.1 Flavobacteriaceae bacterium | reverse complement strand
TTTTAAGAAATAAGGGTTGCTGCCCCAATTAATTGTGCTGAAGTTTCCTGAAATGACAGTGCCTTCACCCAGTTTAACGGCTACAATGCCATTGGCATCAGTATTGCCGGTTTGTGTTTCTTGATAGACGGCAGTCGTGCCGTTTTCCAATAGGGTAAATTTTAAAGTTACCGCATGATTGTTCAATACATTACCGTTATCGGTAATAAGCGCTTTGTAGTTAAATCCACCACCTTGGGCGAAGGCAAAGCTTATCATTAATAAACTTGCCAAAGAAATAAGCTGTTTTTTCATAATTAAATAGGTTAGTTTTATTCAAAATTAGATTAATTAACCTATTGATTCAGTTTATTTTTATATTCGGTCGCAAAAAGTTTATAAATGGTGATTTTGGTTTTATAAATGGAAAGAAAACAGTTTAGAATATTTGATTTTTTGAAAACAATAGAATAAAATTCTTTAATTAAAGTGGCTTTTTAATTACAAAATAGTCAATTGATAAGGTGAATTAAAAATTTTCTGACTAAAATTATATTTCATGAATAAAAAAAATTCTATCTTTAGGGAAATAAAATTTAATTAAAATATTAACCAAAACTTAAACTATGAATAAAATTAGATTATTATTCCTTATGTTAAGTTTAGTTTTTTCGCAATTTATTTCGGCGCAAGAACTAAATGTTTCAGGTACAGTAACCGACACATCCGGCGAACCGATACCGGGTGTCAATGTCGTTGTTAAAGGAAAGGATCAGGGCACAGCCACTGATTTTGATGGAAACTACAGTATAAGAGTTAATCCGGGTAGTATGTTGGTTTTCTCTTCAATTGGTTACCAAACTGTTGAAAAACCAGTTAACAAAGGTGGTACTTTGAATATTATCTTAAAACAAAGTGCTTCACAACTTGATAAAGTGGTGGTAACGGCTATGGGGATAAAACGAGAAAAAAAATCTCTCGGATATGCCATTCAGGAGGTAAAGGGAAAAGATATTTCAAAAAACAATAGCACCAATCTTGTTGATGCCTTCTCAGGTAAAATCGCCGGTGTTCAAATCCAATCAACAGGAAATATTGGGGGATCAACCAGAATTTTATTACGTGGCGCAACATCCTTAACCGGAAATAATCAACCCTTATTTGTTGTTGATGGTGTACCCATTGATAACTCTAATTTTGGTAGTTTTGGACAAGCAAAAGGCGTTAGAGATGATACCAATGGAAACATTGACTATGGTAATGCAGCTCAAGATATCAATCCGGAAGATATTGCATCCATTAGTATATTAAAAGGACCCAATGCTGCAGCCTTATATGGTTCCAGAGCCAGTAACGGAGTTATCTTGATAACCACAAAAAGTGCTAAAAATAAAAAAGGAGTTGGATTATCTATCAATCAAACAACCGCTATGGAAACTGCTTATGATTTTCCTCCCTTACAAAACATTTACGGTGGAGGACAATCATTAACTTTTACCAATTTTGACGGCAATGGTGTTCCCATTCAAAATGTACAAACAGACGAAAGCTGGGGACCTAAACTAGATGGACAGCTCGTTAGACAATGGGATGGATTAGGACAAGGAGGTGAAGTTCGTCCCTGGTCACCACATCCTGACAACTATAAAAACTATTTCCAAACCGGTGTTACTAATAAAACGAATGTAGCTTTTTCACAAGCCGGAGATATCGGCAATTACAGACTCTCTTATACCAATTTATCTCAAACCGGTATTGTCCCTAATAGCCAAATTAAAAGGAATACTATTAGTGCCAAACTCAATGGAAAAGTCAAAAGATTTTCAGTTTCAAGCAGTTTAAATTACGTCAATAATCAAGGTAAAGGCAGACCAAAAACAGGAGGAAGTAGTGATAATCCGGTTTATAATTTAGTAATTTGGACGCAAAGACAAATCGATATCGATAGATTAAGAAACTATGAAGCCCCCGATGGCAAACAAATAACCTGGAGAACTTATGGTCTTAATGATAGGACTGTAAGAGCCAATAATCCTTTTTGGTTGGCATACAAAGACTATCAAGATGATGAAAGAAATCGTTTCTTTGGTAATATTAAGACACAATATGATTTAACTGATAATTACAGTGTATATTTGCGTTATTCATTAGATACTTATGCAGATCAAAGAAGAGATAGAAGGGCAGTAGGTAGTCGCTATACGCCTTACTTTATTTCTCAAATGTACGACTTCAACGAAACTAATATCGATGGTGGTATCAACTATAATAACAAACAACTCACCAAAGATATTTCATTAAATGCTAATTTAGGATTTAACTTAATGTCACACAGATTGGAAGTTAATAAAGGTGCTACACAAGGCGGCTTAAATCTTCCTGATATTTATTCACTATCTAATTCTATTGACAGACCTTATGTAGTTCGTGGTTTATACAGAAAAAAAATAAACAGTCTATTTGGAAATGCTTCTTTTGGATATAAAAATTATTTATTTTTAGATTTAACCGCCAGAAATGATTGGTCATCTACCTTACCACCTGACAATTGGTCCTATTTTTATCCTTCTATAACGGGAAGTTTTGTTTTCTCTGAAGTTTTAAATAGTGATATTATCAACTTTGGTAAAATAAGATTAGGCTGGGCAAAAGTAGGTAATGATACTGCACCATACAGATTATATAGCACATACATACAGGGAAACCCAATCGGTGGTGCACCGGCATTTTATCTACCAACAACATCAAACAATCCTTTCTTAAAACCGGAGATTACAACTTCTTTAGAAGCCGGTCTTAACATTGCGATGTTTAATAATCGACTGGGATTTGATATTACGTACTATGATGGTAATACTAAAAATCAAATTATTCCTATCGATGTATCACAAGCAACCGGTTATGATAAAAAATGGGTTAATGCAGGTAAAATTAAAAACTCAGGAATAGAAATGAGCTTAAATGGCAGAATTTTAAACAAAGATTTAAAATGGGATATGAATCTCAATTGGGCCCAAAATAATAATGAAGTCGTTGAATTGGCTCAGGGAATGAAATCGTATGTTATGTCTTCTTTCTATGGTGGTGTGACACTTGAATCAAGAGTAGGAGAACCGTATAGTTCTATATATGCAATAAAAATTAAAAGAACACCGGACGGTCAAAAAATTGTTAACTCTACTACCGGATATTATGAAAAAGACGATGAAAAATCATTTATGGGAAGTGTTTTGCCGGATTGGACAGGTGGTATCAGTAATACCTTTAAATATAAAAACTTCACTTTATCGGGTTTAATAGATTTTCAAAAAGGTGGTGTTATATTTTTAAGAGGATATCAAACGGCTATTTATGCCGGTACTATGAAGATAACTGCCGAAAATGGTGTAAGAGAAAGAGCCCTTATTGCAGAAGGTGTTATGCAAACAGGTGTTGATGGTAATGGTAATCCTATTTATAGTGAAAATACAACTCCTGCTGCTAACAACAAGGAATATTTTAGATTGATGCGAAAAACACCCGGTGACTTTACAGTCTTTGATGCCAGTTTTATAAAATTAAGAGAAGTGACACTACAATATAGAATTCCAAATAGTTTTGTTTCCAAACTAAAAATGAAAAATGCCAGTATTGGTATAACCGGAAGAAATTTGGCTATTTTATTTAGACATACTCCGGAAGGTTATAATCCTGAATCAGCAGGCAATGCATCCGGAAATATTCAAGGTCGTGAATATGGGCAGTTACCTACTGCACGTTCATTTGCATTTAATTTAAATATCTCATTCTAAATCTATTTTGATCATGAAAAAAATAATCATATTATTAATAATTATTGGGTTCACATCTGCTTGCACAAAAGACTTTGAAGAGCTCAACAAAGATCCCTTGTCAACAAATAAGGTTCCTACAACGGCAATTTTAACCGGAGCCATGCAAAAGTTAATTGGTATAAATTCCGGGCTTGGCTACAATAAAACGCTAATGCTTTATAGCCAACAATGGTCTCAACGTGAAACAACCAATAGAAGTGTGTATAATATTGACGATACATCCGGTGATTGGTCTGCATGGTATTTAAACGGGCTGCCTAATTTGGAAAATATCATTCAACTTAACACCGGTAATGATAAGAGCGATTATAGTGTTTATGGTAAAAATGAAAATCAAATTGCTGTAGCAAAAATTCTTAAAGTTTGGGCTTTCTCTAATATTACAGATACTTGGGGAAATATACCGTACAGTCAAGCTCTAAAAGCTGACATAACTTTTCCCGCTTACGATAAGCAAGAGAATATTTACCCGGCTTTAATCAATGAATTAAAAGATGCGGCTAATATGATTGATGTCAGTGCATCAGGCTTTACGAGCGGTGACATGATGTATAATGGCGACATGTCTAAATGGAAAAAATTTGCCAATTCACTGAGAGCTCGACTAGCATTAAGAATGTCTGAGGTTAATCCTTCTTTGGCTAAAACTGAAGTAGCGGACGCTCTATCAAGTGATGTTTTTACAAGTAATGCTGACAACGCCATGATTTATTTCCAAAATGAAGAAGCAAACGCTAATCCTCTATATGTAGAATTTTTAACACAACAATGGACTTTTGTAAGTGAACCTTTGATCAACCTTATGAACTCTTATGGTAATGGAACAGCTGCAAATCCGTCAGATCCCAGAATTCCGCATTATGCCGCCCCAAATCAAAATGGTGAATATATTGGGTTCCCCTATGGTTTACCTACATCCGATACTTTTAGCTATGCTATTGAAGATTATTCATTACCTAGTTTAGAAGTCAGAGCTATGGATTCTCCCAGCTATTTGATGACTTATTCAGAATTACTATTCATAAAAGCCGAAGCCGAGCAACGTGGTTGGTTTGGTAATACAACTGATGCAGCAAATACCTACAACCAAGCAATTACAGCCAGTATGGAACAATGGAATATTTCAACATCGGACATAACGACCTATTTAGCGTATTCTCAAGTTCAATATAATACAAATAATTGGCGTAAATTAATAGGGGAACAAAAGCATATTGCTATGTATTTGCAAGGAGCAAATGTTTGGAACGAATGGAAACGCCTTGACTATCCTGTTTTACAATTCCCTGCCGCTGCCAGTGCCTATGCAACTGAAATTCCCAGAAGATTTAAGTATCCGGATAGTGAAACAGGAGTTAATTTGGAAAATTTAAACAAAGCTAGAGCTGATATGGGCGGTGATGAAATGAATACCCATATGTGGTGGGATCAATAGTAATCGAAGTGAAATATTATTTTTTGAAGCTGTCTGAAAAGGCAGCTTCTTTTTTTTAATAAAACGGCAATGTTATATCGCATTAGAATTTATACTAATCACGAATTCAATGGCGTTCAATTCATTGAGCCATTTTCATTCTGTATCGGCATTAGTCATTCTAAAAATATAATTCGATAGTGGTTGGATGAATGATTCTATATTAAGAATTGGTGTTAAATCTCTTTGACAATTTTTGTTCAAGAACTAGGGTTAATTTAAGCAGCAATAAGCCCCAAAATATGCCGAAAATAATGTCTAAAGGATAATGAACGCCCACATAAATCCGG
>WGDF01000327.1 GCA_015493405.1 Flavobacteriaceae bacterium | reverse complement strand
GTCAACTTCTTTGGTTCTGACTTGGGTAACATAATTCGGACCAGCCAATATCACTGTTACAGGGATATTTTTACCATTTTCATCGAAAATGCTGGTCATTCCTACTTTTTTTCCTATTATACCCGACATTATGTTAATTTAAATTAATTATATCAAACTTTAATTTCTACTTCTACACCACTTGGTAATTCCAATTTCATCAAAGCATCTACGGTCTTTGGTGATGAGCTGTAAATATCTAATAAACGCTTGTGTGTGTTTAATTCGAATTGCTCTCTGGATTTTTTGTTTACGTGCGGTGATCTCAATACTGTAAAAATTCTTTTGTGTGTTGGTAACGGAATGGGTCCGGTTACGACAGCACCAGTGCTTTTTACAGTTTTAACGATTTTTTCAGCTGATTTATCAACCAAATTATGATCGTATGATTTTAATTTTATTCTTATTTTTTGAGCCATGTCTTATGATTTATCCATTAACTTTTTCAATTACTTCTTCAGCTATATTTCTAGGGGTATCTGCATAATGTGAGAATTCCATAGAAGAGGTAGCCCGTCCCGACGATAGTGTTCTTAAAGTCGTTACATAACCAAACATTTCGGACAGGGGCACATTGGCCTTAATGACCTTAGCGCCGGCTCTTTCGTCCATGCTTAATACTTGCCCACGGCGTCTGTTCAAGTCACCGACAATATCACCCATGTTTTCTTCGGGCGTTACAACTTCCAATTTCATGATGGGCTCTAATAATACCGGCTTGGCTTTTTTGGATGCCGTTCTGAATCCGAGTTTACCGGCCAATTCAAATGAAAGGGAATCGGAGTCAACCGGGTGAAAAGAGCCATCAATCAAAGTAACTTTCATAGACTCTACTTCAAAACCTGCCAAAGGACCGGTTTTCATAGCTTCTTTGAAACCTTTTTCAACTGAAGGAATATATTCACGTGGAATGTTACCACCTTTAATGTTATTGACAAATTCCAGACCTTCTTTACCTTCGTCGGCTGGTTCTAATTTAAAGACAATATCTGCAAATTTACCACGACCACCGGATTGTTTTTTATAAACTTCTCTGTGATCGACTAATGCCGATAAAGCTTCTTTGTATTCAACACGGGGTTGCCCCACGTTAACTTCTACTTTAAATTCTCTTTTTAAACGATCAATGATAATCTCCAAGTGCAATTCACCCATACCGGAAATAATGGTTTGTCCGGAAGCTTCATCTGTTTTGACTTGGAAAGTGGGATCTTCTTCGGCCAATTTGGCTAAAGCCATACCCAGTTTATCAACATCGGCTTTGGTTTTAGGCTCAACAGCAATTCCGATAACAGGATCGGGAAAATCCATAGATTCTAAAACGATAGGATGCTTTTCATCTGAAAGTGTGTCTCCTGTTTTGATGTCTTTAAATCCAACACCGGCAGCAATATCACCCGCTTCTACTCGTTTAACGGGATTTTGCTTATTGGCATGCATTTGGTAAATACGTGAAATCCTTTCTTTTTTTCCGGAACGGTTATTTAATATATAAGAACCGGCATCTAAAAAACCTGAATAGGCTCTAAAGAAAGCCAAGCGACCTACAAAAGGATCGGTTGCAATTTTAAAAGCTAAAGCTGCAAATGGATCTTTCACATTAGGATGACGCAATTCTACGGCACCTGTATCCGGATTGACACCTTCAATCGCTTCTATATCTAAAGGAGATGGCAAATAACGCATCACACCGTCCAACATAGCTTGAACACCTTTGTTTTTAAAAGCAGATCCTGCAAACATCGGAATAATAGACATATCAATAGTGGCAGCTCTTAAGGCTGCTATAATCTCATCTTCTGTAATGGAATCTTCATCTTCAAAGAATTTTTCCATTAATTCGTCATCATATTCAGCTACGGCTTCTATCAAATTGGCTCTGTGCATATCTACTTCGTCAGCCAATTCTTCGGGAATGGGAATTTCTTCAAAAGTCATTCCTTTGTCTTCTTCGTTCCAAATAATTGCTTTTTTGGAAATCAGATCAACCACACCTCTAAAATCAGCTTCTTCACCAATGGGCACTTGCAATGGTACGGGGTTACCGCCCAACATTTCTTTTACTTGTGAACATACATTAAAAAAATCGGCACCTTGACGGTCCATTTTATTAACGAATCCGATTCTAGGCACCTTGTATTTATCCGCTTGTCGCCATACCGTTTCCGATTGTGGTTCGACACCATCAACAGCACTAAATAAGGCTACCATACCGTCTAATACACGTAAAGAACGTTCTACTTCTACAGTAAAATCGACGTGGCCCGGAGTATCTATAATATT
>WGDF01000326.1 GCA_015493405.1 Flavobacteriaceae bacterium | reverse complement strand
TTTTACAAAAGAAATTTGGCTGCCGGACAAAAAGGCTTGTCTGTAGCTTTTGATTTGGCTACCCATCGTGGTTATGATTCTGATCATCCTAGAGTTAAAGGCGATGTTGGTAAAGCCGGTGTTGCTATAGACACGGTTGAAGATATGAAGGTTTTGTTCGATAATATTCCTTTGGATCAAATGTCTGTTTCTATGACGATGAACGGGGCCGTGTTACCAATTATGGCCTTTTATATTGTTGCGGCTCAAGAGCAAGGCGTTGATTTACAACAGCTTTCGGGCACTATTCAGAATGATATTCTTAAAGAGTTTATGGTGCGCAATACGTATATTTACCCGCCGACCCCTTCTATGAAAATAATTGCTGATATTTTTGAATTTACAGCTCAACATATGCCCAAATTTAATTCTATCAGCATTTCGGGCTATCATATTCAGGAAGCCGGCGGTACTCCTGAAATTGAATTGGCTTATACTTTAGCCGATGGTTTAGAATATATCAGAACCGGATTGAAAGCCGGTATGGATATTGATCAATTTGCCCCTCGATTATCATTTTTCTGGGGTATTGGGATGCATCATTTTCAAGAAATAGCCAAAATGCGTGCGGCGCGAATGCTTTGGGCCAAAATCGTTAAACAATTTAAGCCCAAAAATCCTAAATCACTGGCTTTGCGAACCCACTCCCAAACCAGCGGATGGAGTTTAACCGAACAAGATCCTTATAATAACATCATGCGTACGCTGATTGAAGCTGCAGCTGCGGCTTTTGGCGGAACACAATCCTTACATACCAATGCATTGGACGAAGCCATCGCTTTACCGACAGATTTTTCAGCCCGAATTGCCCGCAATACACAAATCTTTTTACAAGAAGAAACCAAAATTACCAAAACAGTCGATCCTTGGGGCGGTAGTCAATATGTGGAGCAATTGACCGAAGAAATTACACAAAAAGCTTGGCAACTCATTCAAGAAGTAGAAGCTTTGGGTGGCATGACTAAAGCAATTGAGAAAGGCATACCAAAATTACGGATTGAAGAAGCTGCAGCCATTAAACAAGCGCGCATTGATAGCGGTAAGGATATTATTGTAGGGGTAAACGCTTATCAACTACAAAAGGAATCCCCGTTGACTATATTGGAAATAGATAATGCCTTGGTGCGACAGAAACAAATTCAAAAATTGCAAAAAATAAAAGCGCGACGTGATGATGATGCTGTAATCAAAATTTTAGAACGTTTAACGAAAGCTGCTCAAAATTCTAACGAAAATTTACTATCTTTGGCTGTAGAAGCTGCCAAAGCCCGTGCCACATTAGGAGAAATCTCAGATGCACTCGAAAAGGTTTATGGCAGATATAAAGCGCAAATTCAAACTGTATCAGGTGTGTATGCCAAAGAAATTCATAACGATAATAGCTTTAAAAAGGCCCGCAAATTAACGGACCGTTTTGCCGAATTAGAAGGTAGGAGGCCCCGAATTATGGTGGCTAAAATGGGACAAGATGGTCATGATCGTGGCGCTAAAGTTGTGGCTACAGCTTATGCAGATATCGGCTTCGATGTAGATATCAGTCCGCTATTTCAAACCCCACAAGAAGTAGCCAAGCAAGCCACTGAAAATGATGTGCATATTTTGGGCGTATCATCTCTGGCAGCCGGACACAAAACCTTAGTGCCGGAAGTTATTCACGAACTAAAAAAACTGGGGCGCGAGGATATTTTGGTTATTGCCGGTGGGGTTATTCCCAAGCAAGATTATCAATATTTGTTTGATGCCGGCGTGGTCGGTATATATGGTCCCGGAACTAAAATCAGCGAAGCTGCTATTGATATGCTGGATATTTTATTAAAATTTTATGAGTGAATGGTATTTTTGAATTAATTTTTTTTGAGAAAAACTGAAATAGAATAAGTAAATAATTTTAAAATGGATTTTTTAGAAGAGTTTGAATGTCTATTTCTGATTTCTATTGAACATAAAGTCGCGGAATCCAGATTCCTTAAAAAACACACCAAAATCATCTTTTTTTTCCAACCATTTTCTTATTTTAGCCACAGCTAAAAAAAGAAAATGAAAACAACTGCACTCAATAAAATACATAAAGCACTCGGCGCTAAAATGTTGCCGTTTGCAGGATTTGAAATGCCTATTCAGTACGAAGGGGTGAATGCCGAACATCATACCGTCCGTAACAAAGTTGGTGTGTTTGATGTATCGCATATGGAAAACTTTTTTGTTGAAGGCCCTGACGCTTTACCTTTTTTACAATACATTACCAGTAATGATGTAGCCAAACTTAAACCGGGAAAAATTCAATATTCTTGTTTTCCCAACGGGCAAATGGGTATTGTCGATGATTTATTGGTATACCAATTGGCGCCTAATCGCTATATGTTAGTCGTTAATGGTGCCAATTTGGATAAGGATTGGGCTTGGGTCAATAAACATGCTGAAAATTTTGATGTCAAACTCGAAAATCTATCTGATCAATATAGCATATTGGCCGTCCAAGGACCGAATGCACCGGCTTTGATGCAAGAACTAGCCGGAGATAGTGCCGATTTGGAAAATTTGAAATATTACACTTGGACCAAAGCCGATTTAGCAGGACATAAAAATATTTTGGTTTCCGCAACCGGATATACGGGGGAAAAAGGTTATGAAATTTATGTCAAAAATGAATGGGTTTATGATATTTGGGATGCCTTATTTGACAAAGGAAAAGCTTTTGGAATTAAACCTATTGGTCTCGGTGCACGAGACACCTTACGTTTGGAAAAAGGCTATTGTCTTTATGGCAACGATATTGATGATACCACTTCGCCCATAGAAGCCGGTTTGAGTTGGATTACTAAATTTACCAAAGATTTCATAGATGCCACCAAACTAAAAAAACAAAAAGAAGAAGGCCCTGCTCGAAAATTAGTTGCTTTTAAACTCAAAGGCAAAGGTATCGCCAGACATGGGTATGATGTTGTCGATGAAAATGGAACTAAAATAGGAACAGTAACCAGTGGAACCATGTCTCCAACTTTAAAGGAAGCTATCGGAATGGGATATGTTCCGACTGATAAAGCCAAACCCGGTAGTGAAATTTTGATTCAAATTCGTAAAAAGCAAGTGCCGGCAGAAGTCGTAAAATTGCCGTTTGTATAATTGAGAATTGAGAATGAGATTTCTCACTATGTTCGAAATGACAGTCGATTGTCATTCCGACAGAGAGATGAGGCACGACGAACGATGAGAAATCTAATAACCGATTAACCAGATAACCAATTAATCAATAAATAAAAATAGAAATATATGAAAAGAAGATCTTGGGCAGAGCCCTATAAAATTAAAATGGTGGAACCTTTGCGAATGCTTTCAAAAAAAGAAAGAGAAAAAGCCATCGTTGAAGCCGGTTATAATACTTTTTTACTGCGTTCTGAAGATGTTTATATCGATTTATTAACCGATAGCGGCACCTCAGCTATGAGCGATCGACAATGGGCAGGTTTGATGCTTGGTGACGAAGCTTATGCCGGAAGTCGTAATTTTTATCATCTTGAAGAAACCGTTCAAAATATTTATGGCTACAAACATTTAGTCCCTACCCATCAAGGTCGTGCTGCAGAGCATATGATTTCAAAAATCCTGATTAAGGAAGGGGATTTTATTCCCGGTAATATGTATTTCACGACGACTAAATTGCACCAAGAAATGGCAGGTGCCAAATTTGTAGATGTCATTATTGACGAAGCACACGACCCGAATAGTGAATATCCGTTTAAAGGCGATATTGATTTGAACAAATTGCAAGCTTTAATCGATAAAGTGGGCGCTGACAAAATTCCTTACGTAGCTATGGCAACCACGGTTAATATGGCCGGTGGGCAACCCATTTCACTTAAAAACCTTAAAGCGTTGCGAAAATTAACACAAAAATATGGTATTGATATCGTGCATGATATGACACGTGTAGCTGAAAATGCCTATATGATTCAACAAAAAGAAGAAGGTTATCAAGATAAAACCGTTGCTGAGATCGTTAAAGAAATTAACGACTTGACTGATCACGCAACAATGAGTGCCAAAAAAGATGCTTTGGTCAATATTGGGGGATTTTTAGCCACTAATGACCCTAATGTATTTCAAGAAGCACGTAATATGGTTGTGGTTTACGAAGGTTTGCATACCTACGGTGGTTTAGCCGGACGTGATATGGAAGCTATGGCAATTGGTATTAAAGAGTCTGTAATGGATGATCATCAAAGGGCTCGAGTAGGTCAAGTGCAATATTTAGGCGATTTGTTGCTTAAAGCCGGTGTGCCGGTAGTAAAACCTATTGGAACACACGGTGTTTTCTTAGATGCTAAAGCTTTTTATCCGCATTTATCACAAGACGAATTTCCGGCTCAAACTTTAGCTGCCGAATTATATGTTGATTCCGGTGTGCGGGCTATGGAACGCGGTGTCGTTTCTGCCGGTCGCAATAAAGAAACAGGCAAACACAATTATCCTAAATTAGAGCTGGTACGTTTGACCATTCCCCGCAGGGTTTATACTCAAGCCCATATGGATGTGGTAGCCGAATCTGTAATTGATGTATACGAAAATGCCAAAAATGCCGGTGGTTTAAAAATGGTTTACGAACCCAAATATTTACGCTTTTTCCAAGCTAGGTTTGAGAAATTGTAAGCTCAATTAAAATACAATACTTGACCCGCCTTTGGCGGGTCTTTCTTTTTGTTACAATAATGAAACTTATTTTTTGTATATTTGAATAAATATCTGACAATACCAAAAGGAATTGTATTTTAGTCCAAAATAAATTGGAATATTTTTTGCCTTGATACAGGTAAAAAGAAACGATTTATTGGACTAATATATAGTTGTTTTTGGTATAATAACAATTG
>WGDF01000325.1 GCA_015493405.1 Flavobacteriaceae bacterium | reverse complement strand
TCCAATAAATCTTTATGCGAAGTATCTAAATTGCTACAAACAACCGGATTGATACAAGATGGCGCCGTACATTTTTCACAAATACTCAAATCTTTACCCCGCATTTTATACATATTGGCTGAAGGCCCTCCAATATCAGAAATATATCCTTTAAAATCTTCTTGATTGACAATCTGTTCCAGTTCATTAACAATCGATTTTTTGCTACGACTGGCAATAAATTTACCTTGATGCGCTGAAATGGTGCAAAAACTACACCCCCCGAAACAACCCCGATGCACATTAATGGAATGTTTGATCATTTCGTAAGCCGGAATAGGGCCGCGCTTGCGATATTTGGGGTGCGGCATGCGTGTAAAAGGCAAATCGAAAGCTGCATCAATTTCATGCTCCGTCATAGCCGGAAAGGCCGGGTTGATGACCAAAGTTTGTGTGCCTATTTTTTGCAAAATACGATGCTTGGCAATCATCATATTGGATTCTATTTCCAAGGTTTTAAAATTCTGGGCGAAAGCTTTTTTATCTATTAAGCAACGGTCATGAGAATTTATATAAATATCTTTCCATTGTTTGTTCTTGGGCAATTTTTCATTTTCCTGGAGTAAAAAAGCGGTCTGTTTAATCGTCTTCAGAGCCGAAAACGGCACCCCGCGTTCAACGAGTTTTACAATTTCTCTCAAAGGCTGTTCACCCATTCCATAGACCAACAAATCTGCCCCGGAATCAACTAAGATGGAAGGTTTTAAACGGTCACTCCAGTAATCATAATGAGTCACACGTCGCAAAGATGCTTCAATTCCTCCGATAAGAATAGGCACATCCGGAAAAAACTTTTTGAGAATTTGACTGTATTTAATACTGGCATAATCGGGCCGGTTGCCCCATTCTCCCCCAGGTGAATAAGCATCTTTGTCACGTGGCTTTTTGCTGGCAGTATAATTGCTAATCATCGAATCCATACTGCCGGCTGTTACCGCAAAAAACAAACGTGGTTTACCCAGCTTGGTAAAATCTTGCAAATTGTCTCTGACATTTGGCTGGGGCACAATAGCAATACGTAAACCGAAACTTTCAAAAACACGCCCTACAACAGCAGGCCCAAAGGATGGATGATCAATATAGGCATCGCCACTGAAAAGAATGACATCTAATTCATCCCAACTGCGTTTCTTGACTTCTTTAGCCGTGGTCGGTAACCAATCGGAAAGGGCATATTTGTTAAATTGCATTAAATCTTTTTTTTAGATTACAAAGATAGTGTTTTCTTCAGTTTGTGATTTGCCATATGTTTTTATCAAAAAGAAAACTTTAATACAATTCGGCCGAAACTTTAAAATAAACTTTTTTGATATGACATAAATAAGAAACTGAGCTTTTTTTTGCATTTTTAACAAAATAAAATCGGAAATTAATCTACTTTTGTAAAAAATAAAAAAATGCCAATTTCAGGGATCATCATAGCAGGAGGTAAAAGTTCCAGGATGGGTTTTGAAAAATCAGAAATCATTTACCGGAAACAGAGTTTTTTGGCCGGTGCTATTGCTTTGTTGGAAAATTTCACCTCCGATATTATAATCAGTAGTCATCATAAAATGGATGTCAATTATCCTGTTATTGAAGATGATATAAAAAATTGTGGTCCCATTGGAGGCTTATGGAGTTGTTTGCAGCATATTAAGCATCAGAAAGCTTTGGTGATTCCCATTGATATGCCCTTGCTCAATCCTGAAGTGATTAATTATTTATTAAAAAATGCCGATACCAATCAGCATATTAATGTTTTAAAATCCGGCCCACATTTGCATATGTTAACCGGCTTATATAATCGCGAGATTTTAGCTCTTTTGGAAAATCAAATCAATCTAAAAAATTATAAATTGCGCGATTTGTTGAAACTAACTTCATCAAAAGTGATTGAATGTAACCAATTTGCCTCAAACTTAATCAATATAAACCGACCTGAAGATTTAAAAAAGATAAAACAGAATCATGGCGCATAAACAACAGGAAATTTGGCTGAAAGCAGCCGTTATAGGGAGTATTTGGGCGAGTTTTGAAATTGTATTCGGTGGCTTTTTTCACAGTCTGCGTTTGCCTTTCGCGGGTACCTTTTTAACCTTTTCATCCATTGTTCTGCTTACGGCTTTCTCCTATAAATGGCAAGATAAAAATCTATTTATCAAAGCCGGTATTGTTGCCGCCTTAATGCGTTCTTTAATGCCGACTTCCATTATTTTAGGCCCGCTCATCGGTATTTTAATAGAAGCTTTCTTTTTTCAGCTTTTTCTCAATCTTTTGGGCCGAAATTTTATGGCTTATGCACTAGCCGGCATCATGGCTATGTTTAGTGCCATTATGCACAAAATTATCAGCATTATTTTGATTTACGGATTGGATATTGTCAAAATACTTGAAAACCTCTATTATGTTTTCCTGCATATTACACATATGAAGCTTCCTTTAAATCAACTAATTACGATAATTGCCATCAGCTATATTTTCTTAGGGACTTTAGCCGCGGCAACCGGCCAATATGTCGGTAAAAAACTATCAAAACAAGGTGTTGTTGCACCAATTGATATGGGACAATTGGCTTTCAAAAATAATCTATTTGATATTGAACATTTTAAATATCAATCCAAATATATCTTCATTCATCTGATTGTTCTAATTCTATTTTTAATTGGATTAGAAATATATCCTTTACAATATTTAATCGGGCCCATCCTGATTTATCTGATTTTCATATTTAAGAGATATGGCAAGTCCTTGAGACGACTGGCTAAACCTTTATTTTGGATCCAACTTATCATTATTGTATTGATGGCAGTCTGGCTATGGGACAATAAAATACAAGGTTTACTGGTCGGAATTAAAATGATTTTACGTGCTATTTTGGTCGTCTCTGCTTTCACGGCTATCAGTGTTGAACTCAAGAATCCATTGGTTAAAGCACTTCTTTATAAGAAAGGCTATTCTCAACTATATGCCACTTTGGGCTTGGCAATTTCAGCAGTTCCTTTTATCTTAAAAAATATTTCTCAAGATAAAAAAACACTCTTTAAACCGCTGAAAGTTTTACAGCAATCCATTAGTTTATCAGATACTTTATTACAAGAATTTAAACGGCAAATCTATCAAAAAAATAAGATTTTTATTATTTCCGGTGAAACCCGCAGTGGCAAAACAACTTTTTTAAAAGCCGTTATTGATGATTTAAAAGAGAGAGCACCTCAGATAAAAATTGGTGGTATTATAGCCTATGGTGTCGATTATCAAGGCGAAAGATTCGGTTTTAAAATTGAAAATATTGCAACCTGTCAAAAAGAATATTTATGTAGCCAACAAGCTGAGAGTCCCGAAGATCAGAAAATAGGTCGTTTTTATTTTTCACAAAACGGTTTAAATTTTGGCCGTCAAGCCATAACAAGTCATTTAAACCAAATGGATTTATTGGTTGTCGATGAAATCGGCTATTTGGAATTACAAGGCAAAGGCTGGTTTGAAGCTATAGAAAAGGCTATGAGCCAACCTAATTTGAATATGATTTTTGTCGTTCGTAAACGGATTTTGGAACAAATCTTAAATCTTTGGCAAAACAAACACTTCATCGTAGTCGATATTGATAATAATACACCGGATTATATCAGTAAAATTATTTCAACACATACAAATTCTAAATAATTTTTGTAATTTTAAAAAAAAATAAAAATTATGAAATTACTTCCTATCTTTCTAGCTATGCTGCTGAGCTTTTCTTGTGGTAACACCAAAGCTACTTCAGAACAACAAGGTACACCCAACACGATGCCTGTACCTCAAAAATCAAGTTTTAAAACCGTCAAAAAATATGGTTTCGAATTTCGCATTCCAAATTCATGGCAAGAAACCGTCAGTAATTTGAAAGCTACAGATCTTAAAGGTAATGTTAAAGCTATTGAATCCGATTATAATGACACCAAAAATCAAAGCCAGATAAAAATGGTTTATCATCCGGGAAATAATGGTCAAATATTATATGATTATTATGCCAAAAATGCACTTCAAAAAGGAAAAACGGTTCAAATTAATGGACAAAAAGCCATTGAAATAACAGAAACTCTTAAATATGACGGTAAAGGACATCAACTTTCTACGCCGGTTACCCGTCATAAAATTTACCTGCTCAGTCCCAATCAAAACGGGAGTTTGGAAATCATCTATGATTTTCCGGTAGCAAATACCAAAGCGCAAGCCGGTTTTAAAGCTTTTATCAGTCAAATCAAACCCGCCTCTCAAAACTAGTCTTTATGAAAAAAATTATTCTTTTATCATTCTTATTTTGGGGACATTTACTATTGGCTCAAACTATTTTAGGTATTGATGTTTCGCATCATCAAGGCAATATTAACTGGACATTAGTTGCCAATGACAGTAAAGTTTTTGCTTACTGTAAAGCCACGGAAGGTCATACGTATCAAGACCCCAACTTCACTACTTATATGGTTAACGGCACCAATGCCGGTGTGGTTATGGGTGCCTACCATTTTGCGCGCCCCGATAATAACACCGCCTTAGAGGATGCCGATAATTTTATTACAGCTGCCCATGCTTATATCGGCAGTGGCTATTTACCGCCGGCGTTGGATCTGGAGGATCCTAATTCATCGACACATTTAGATCAACTCTTTTCGTCGTCACAACTCACCTCTTGGGTTCAAACTTGGATGAATCAGGTCGAAAACCAAACCGGTGTGCGCCCGATTATTTACTTGAGTTCCCATTATGCTGCCTATCTTAACAGTTCTTTAAATTCTTATGGTCTATGGATTGCAAAACCTAATACCAGTCCTACGACGCCCCCCACAAATATGGGAAATTGGAATGATTGGGTTATCAAACAATATGATTGGTATGGCAGTGTAAACGGCATAAATGGCAATGTCGATATGGATGTTTTTCATGGCACAAATACTGATTTTAACAATTGGATTAGTACCAATAGCATTGGAAACAACTTGAGAAACTTACTTCATTTTTATCCCAATCCTGTTACAGATGTCTTATATGTGAAAAATGAGAGCGGGCAAGGCATTCAAAATATCAAATTATATGATTTAAATGGCCGGCTTTTAAAAACGTTTAATCAAGACTTTGCAACACTGGATTTAACTAACTTGCATAGTGGCATTTATTTCCTTGATCTTAAAATGTCCACACACAAAAATATAAAATGGCGTTTTATTAAAAAATAGTGGCTCTATATCGATTTAGGTGGGTAATATATAATATCTCAAATAATAATGCCAGCCCTTCGGACTTATTTAATAAACCCCGTAGGGGTGATATGTTTATAGATAAAGCAATAAAAATACACCATTTAACCCCGAAGGGGTGAAATTATTTAAAAATAAAATCGACATGATTATATGGTTTTGAACCTAATTTATTATTACCCATACAAAACAACATAGAGCCAAAATAGTTTATATCAAAAAAGCTGCCGTTTGGCAGCTTTTTTTATAGATTTAACAACTAATTTATTTTTTAGTTTTAAGCGCATCAAATTTAGCTTTCACTTCTTTGTATTTGGTTTTCATTTCCAAATCGCGATACATTTTTTTAAGCATAACCAAAACATTTTCATCGTTGGGAGCTACTTTTAAAGCTTTTTCTAAGATTGGTAAAGCTTGACGATATAAATCCAAACGTTGTTTGTTATATTTATTATATAACTTATCATTCATCAAAACTTCATCTTTATTCATTTG
>WGDF01000324.1 GCA_015493405.1 Flavobacteriaceae bacterium | reverse complement strand
GATTGATGCCGGTATCATCACAACTGGGATGGTTGCCACTATCATTAGCATATTCTGTGTCAGCCGGTGTTTCATTTCCGATTGAGGCATCGATATCATATACTGTTAAATTAATTGCATTATTACACAAGTCATTAGCAGGTGGCGGTGGAATTGTTTTAACACAGATGTCAAATTCTTGAGCATTTGTGTTATCATACCATCCATAAACTCTGATATAATAAGTTGTCCCGATTGTTAAACCATAAGCTATCATAGATTCGGGATCACTATCTTGAACCAATGTTAAGTTGCTACAACCATTAGTTCCATCATATATACCCATTCCCATATCAGTAGATGTGCCTGTTATAGGAGTTATATTTAACAAGGATATTTCATGTCTTGTATCTGTTGCAACAAATGAGAACCATACATCATTATTAGGAGTTCCTGTTACATCATCAGGTTGAGATGAAGGCGTTGCATTAAGATTTGAACTATGTGTAACGGTAGTACAGGTATTATCCGTATTTACAGTCAATGCAATTGCACCATCACAATCATCATTAGCAGGAGTTGGTGGTAATTTTTCAATTACGATATCAAAAATACCGGAATTAAAATCATCAAGCCAAACTTGAACATAATAAGTTTGTCCTGCAGTAAGATTTCTAACTGTCTTCGAATTGCTGGAAGCAAAGCATTCTATTTCATTACCACCACAACCATCGTAGATGGCAGCTTCAATATTATCACCTTTATCTCCCGAAGTTATAATTGTAAATCCCGTTTCTCCAGTAGGGACAGTAACAGTATACCATAAGTCCAGGTTGGTTCCAATATCATCACAACTTGAATGAACGCCACTGTCAGTCGTGTTAAAAGTATTCTGTTGTAATTCATGGCCGGTTCCACCATTTAAGGGGTAGACATCTAAATTGGTGGCTCCGCTACAAATATCATTAGCAGGAGCTGGGCCAACAGTTGCATTGGTTACGGGGCCGGTCCAATAACTATAATTAAAACTACTACATTGACTTCTGACATAGATGTCATATACAGTTCCGGCAGTTAAGCCATCTAAATGGAAATTGGTTGCGCCATTAACAGTCTGGACATTAGCACCTGATGCATCCGGATCAAATCCGGAGGGTCCCCAACTTATTTCATAATTTTCTACACCAGTAACCGCTGTCCAACTGACATCAAGAAAGTCGGTTCCTCGGTTAGTTATTTCTATTGTATCAGGATTGTCGCAAAAAGGCATTGCTGCTACATTGAATTCATCAAGATAAAAATCATGAGCATGGTCACCAACATATTTAAATGCGATATAGATATCTTGATTGGCATAGGCCGACAGATCATATTGTTCTTCTTTCCATTGAAGCCAATTGTTAGGGTAATTGGCAGGGGAAAATTCTTTTAATTCGGTAAAATCACTTGGATTGGCAACCGGATCATTTGAGCCTGTAGAGATATAAACCGCTGTAAAATTATAAGCACTACTCCAGCGTCCACGCCAATAAAAACTCAGCTCATAAGCAGATCCCACATGATAAGCTTTACTAACAATCCAAGAAGTTGAAACAGCATTTAAATCAACACCTTCATGGGCCAAATAATTATCCCCTTGATAAGCATATCCAGTCTCATTTTTCACTAAAAACCCGGGGTCATCAGATTCAGATTGGTATTTTACCCAGTCGGTAGGAATAGATCCGACAGCAGTGGATTCAAAACCTTCAACTTGTGCAGTTAAATTGGATGAAATAGCTGCTATTAAAATGGTAAGTAAAAAAATAATTTTTCTCATAGTCAGTTTATTTATTATTAAATATCGGACCAAATTACAAAAAAAAATATAGTTTCCAAGTTTTAGCTCTATTAAATAAAGCATTTTAAACTAATTTTATTACTTTTGGCATTATAATTGCAAATTTACTGATAAATATATAAAAATTAAAAAATAGTTTATGAAAAGAGTATTGTTATTAATGGTAATCATGTTTTGGCAATTGGTGCCGGCTCAAGAACATGCAACTGAATTGAAATGGCTAACAGATTTTGAACAAGCTAAAACAATAGCACAAAAAGAACATAAACCAATCGTAATGTTGTTTACCGGATCGGATTGGTGTCCTCCTTGTCGGGCAATGCATCAGGATTTATTTCCGAATAAAAATTTTGAGAAATTGGCGCAACAAGTCGTTTTAGTTATGGTAGATTTTCCAAGACGTAAACCGATGTCAACCGAACAACGAATGAAAAATCAAGCTTTAGCACGTCAGTACCATCAAGGCGGTGTTCCGACCTTTGTAGCGGTAAGCCCCGATGGTAAAAAAGTTTTAGGAAAAATTTCCGGTTATCGTTTTGGTGCGCCTGAAAGAGATTTGGACTTTTTTAAGAAAATTATTGCAGCCAATAAATCATAAATACGGATTTATAGTATCATAAAAATAAGCCGTCCGATTCAGATGGCTTATTTTTATTATTTTTGCTCTTAAATCTTGGGGATGCGAGGCAAATTTAAAAATTGGGCCAAAGGTTTATTTATAAAATCTCAAATCAGTTTTAAAGAAGGGGAAAATATGAAAAAAATATTAGTTGTAGGTCTGGGAAATATAGGGCCCGAATATAAATATACCCGCCATAATATTGGATTTTTAATAGCGGATCGCTTAGCAGAAAAACTTAAGGCGACTTTTAAAACCGAACGCTATGGAGCAGTAGCTGTAGCCAATTATCGCGGCAAACGATTTATTATATTGAAACCGGCGACTTATATGAATCTCAGTGGTAAAGCCGTCCGATATTGGCTGGAAAAAGAAAAAATTGATAAGAATAATTTAGTCATTTTCACCGATGATGTCAATTTAGATTTTGGGACACTACGTTTGCGTCCCAAAGGTAGTGACGGTGGACACAACGGACTGAAGAGCGTTCAAGAATTGATTGGTGGAATGCAATATCCGCGTTTGCGTTTTGGGATTGGCAAAGATTATCCACAAGGGGGGCAAATTGATTATGTTTTAGGTCAATGGACCAAAGCACAGATGGAACAACTTCCCAAATTGATTGATCAAGCTACAGAGGCGCTTCTGAATTTTGCGCAAGAGGGCTTGCAACGCACGATGAATAAGTTTAATACCAAACCCAATCAAACTAAAAAGTGATAAGATATTCAGTCTCTTTCTATCTTAAAAAGGGGACTTTAAAAAATCATTTTGAGTTGAATACCGCCGGTATTAATGGCCGAATGGGTTTCAGATATTCTAAAAGTATAATTTAAATATAATTGTAAATAAGAACTGATACGTTGTTTGTAAAGCGTTTCCAGAACTAAATTTTTGCCGGCTTGTAAACCTTCCAGCATTTGAAAAGCTACCGGAGAATAAGTAGGTGTGTGCATCACATTCTTAATATATTGCAAATCCATTGTAAACATATTTTGTTTGGCATCTGTATATTGGTAGCGCAAGCCGAATTTATGCATCTTAAGATTTTCATTCCCCGAAAGATTGATTTTGTGTTTATAATTATAAAAAATATAAAAACGTTTTTGTTGCTTTTGATGCCAAGTCAGGCCCTGTTCAAAGTCATCTGTTTGCAGATGATAATTTTTTTGGCTATAATTTTCGGATAGATGATTGATTTGGCTATGTGAGACTTTTTGTTGCCAAAGCAAATAATTGGTCAAAGCATGTTTCAATTTAAGCCGGTAGTCTTCCACAATTTGTTGTTGGGCTCCAACTGATAACCATTGTTGTTGTTTGACAAATTGATAGGTAAAATGAATGTTGAAGTGTTTTTTAGTCCGATTGAAGAACCAATCTTGTTGCCATAACATATTTTGTGATAATACATTTTTTGGTTGCCATACCAAAAAGGTCGATTTGTTATTTTGTTCTGATTGATGCTTGTTTTCAAAGATTAAAATGCCATATATTTTTTTTAAAAATGATTTTTTTTGCCAAACGCCCGGATTGATATTCAATTGGAAATGATAGCTGTTATTCAGGGTGGGCACATAATTCTTGGAGGGTAAAATAACCCTGATATAATTAGCCTGATCTTTATAGACTGCTATTTCAAATTCATTGATTTCCTTTATACCATTCTTGTTGTAGTCATTCCATTGATATAAGCCTTGTCCGGGTGGTGTTTCTACAAAAATGATGTCATCTTGCAAAGTATTGCCATTGTAACTCTCAAGGCGTAATTGTGTCGTCATCAACCGGTTCAAAAAGCTTTGATGCCAAGATAGGCGCGTATTAAGAAAATCTTTAACTTGATTGGTTTGTAAAGTTTTATGATGGCGGTATTGCAAAAATATTTTTAAAGTGTGCTTTTGACCTTTATGTTGCCATTGCCCTCCGATATTATCAATTTGGTCAGCTATTTGCCATTGTTGTTGTTTGATGCTGTCATTTTGTTCGTGTCGGTAAAACAAACGCCAACCGGTTTGTAAGGTATCTTTTTTCTGCCATTGTAATTCGCCATAAGCATAACGATAATTGAGGGAGTCCAAAGCATTTTCAGCCCGTTTATTCCTATTTTCAAAAT
This sequence comes from Flavobacteriaceae bacterium, assembly GCA_015493405.1. Lineage (GTDB taxonomy): Bacteria > Bacteroidota > Bacteroidia > Flavobacteriales > Flavobacteriaceae > WGBX01. The sequence goes on along the minus strand of WGDF01000324.1, from coordinate 369 downwards.
GGGCCTGGGCGGACCAATCAAAATGGGTAAAATGATAAATGAGTTTTTGAGTTAAATCGGCCGCTTGTAAATCAAATTTACTTTTTTGTGCTGTATATTGATATGTTGTTCTATTTTCCCAATGTTTGTAGTGCCATTGACTTTTAGCATAAACTTGTTGCGCTTTCAAAATATCTTGCAATTTAAAAAACCGCCAACCACCGGTTATAAAATTTTCTTTATTTTGGTATTGCACTGATAAATCTGCTAAATGTTGCCGGCCGAAAAGACTATCTATTTGCCATTGTCGATTGAATTCTACCGGCCGATAAGGGTCTAAAGGGACAAAATTTTGATGTGTATAGTCATATAAGCCTGTTAAAGATAAAT
>WGDF01000323.1 GCA_015493405.1 Flavobacteriaceae bacterium | reverse complement strand
GTTCATAAGTGTTGGATGAGTTCTTTTTATTTTGCGTTGTTTTAAGACTTTTTTGTTGTTCTATTTCTCTAAAATTTTCAGCTTGACGTTCCCGTAAGAAATAATCGATATCTCCGAGGTGAATTTTGATATTTTTATGACGAAATTCTATAGTTTTATCAGACAACCCTTGTAAAAAATGACGGTCATGAGAAACGACAATTAACGTGCCATCAAAATTTAATAAAGCCTGTTGCAAGACGGCTTTAGAATGAATATCCAAATGATTGGTCGGTTCATCCGTAACCAAAACATTAAATCTTTGCAACATCATTACCGCCAAAGCCAAACGATTGCGTTCGCCGCCGGATAAAACCCCAACCTTTTTGTGAACCGTGTCACCTGAAAATAAAAAAGCACCGAGTATATCCCTGACTTTAGTGCGATTGGTATCGTCGGAAGCCGCTTCAATGGTTTCCAAAACTGTTAATTTCGAATCTAAATACTCCGACTGATTTTGAGCAAAATAGCCAATTTTAACATTATGGCCTATTTTTAAATGACCACCTGAAAAAGCTAATTCATTTACCAAAATTTTGGCTAAGGTCGTTTTCCCGGTCCCATTCTGACCGACAAAAGCCAAGCGTTCGCCTTTAGTCACAATTAAATTGATATTTTTTAAGATTTCTTTATCGCCATAATTTTTATCGAGATGCTGTATCTCAAAAACAATTTTGCCGGATGGTCTAGCCACCGGAAAACGAATGTTCATCGTCTTTGCATCAACCGCGTCAACTTCTATTCGATCCATTTTCTCCAACTTTTTTATCAGAGATTGTGCAAAACTGGCTTTGGTGGCTTTATAACGAAATTTTTCAATCAGACGTTCCATCTCTTTGATTTCCTTTTCTTGATTTTTAGCCGCTTGCTGCTGTTTTTCGAGCAACTCGGCTTTAATCTTTAAAAATTCGGAATAAGGTTTCGGAAAATCATAAATTTTATTTTTGTTCAATTCAATGGTACGATTCGTCACATTATCCAAAAACATCTGATCGTGGGATACCAAGACCAAAATACCTTTATAGTTTTTCAAAAAATTTTCAAACCATAAAATACTTTCAATATCCAAATGATTGGTAGGCTCATCGAGTAATAAAATGTCATTATTTTGCAATAAAATTTTAGCCAATTCTATCCGCATACGCCATCCCCCCGAAAAGGTTTCGACAGGTTGATTGAAATCCGTTTCCGAAAAACCCAAACCTTTTAAAACTTTTTCTGCGGCGCCCTGATAATGATAACCACCCAATAATTGAAATTGTTCTTGCAGATGATGCTGCGCTTCAAGCAATGCCATATAAGTCGGGCTTTCAAAATCTGTTCGCGTCGCCAATTCAGTCTCTTTTTGCGCCAGCTGATTTTCTATTTGTTTGATATCTTCAAAGGCTTTATAAGTTTCTTCTAAAACCGTCGCGCCGTCTTCAAATTCTATATCCTGTTTTAAATACCCTATTTTATGTCCTTTTAAAATACTGATCTGCCCTTCAGCCACTTCAATATCTCCCGTAATAGCTTTTAACAAAGTCGATTTACCCACACCGTTGCGCCCAATCAAACCGACTTTATTACCGGGATTTAATTGGAAATTGACATTATTAATAATATCATTACCACCAAGACGAATAGTTATTTGAGATAAATTAAGCATATTTAAATTTTAACGGGTCAAAAATAGGTTATTACGCCCTATTTAACAACCTCAAAATCACATTTTATCATCTGACCTTTATCATCTACTAAACTGAGGGTATGCTTTCCCTGACGCGCAAAAATCTCAATCTGATGCTGCCCATGTGTCATACGAATAAACTGCCGGTCCAAATGCCAATATATAAAGGCATTTTTATCCTGATGAACGGCTTTACAAACAATTTTTTGTCGTTTCTGTCCAAAATCTTTCGGAATAAAAATCTGAATATGAGGTTTAGGATACACTAAGGCCATTTCGGGCTTATTCGTCAACTGACAAGCAGGATCCCAAGGGGGCAAATTTTGATAATCAGGATTTTTTCGCTGATAATACCAAGCCGCTATGGGCGGTAAGACAAAAAAAGTTTGCGTTTTCATTTGTTGCACTTCATAGCAAGACGAATTGACGCGTTTGGTGCCTTCTTTATTGAGATGTACCAATTTATGATACCGGCAAACCGAACTGCGTTCCCCGTTTCGGGGCAGATAAGTAAGCGCCACATCGGGACATATCGGGCCGGCCAACATCCCGCTTTGCTTACAAACTTTGGCTTGAATCATAGCAGAAACAGGTTTTTCAAACCAATTGGAAATGGGTAAATGCTTAAAAACATCAAACATAATAGGCGCAGCGGATTGCGTGCCGGTTAATCCGGGGCGCCCTTCTCCTGTCGCATTACCAACCCAAACCGCTACTGTATATCGGGGTGTCGTTCCAATGCACCAGGCATCACGATGGCCAAAACTGGTGCCTGTTTTCCAAGCAATTTTCTGAGCTGATCGATAAATATTCCAGTCATCCCCTTCAACAGGCCGGTCTTTATCCGATAAAGCTTTGAATACAAACCAAATATCGTCCGCTTCAAACAAACCGGTATGTTGTTTCGGCTTAAAAAGATGTTGGTGTCTGACAAAATCAATTTGAAAATAATCTTGGGGGTCATACTTACCAAACTGATTATAATGATTGAGCACACGTGACATAGCAGCATAAGCATTGGCCATATCATACAATCGGGTTTCGGCGCCTCCCAAAATTAAGGTTAAACCATAATAATCGGCAGGTTTATTAATGCTTGGTAAATGCAAACTCTGCAACTGGTCTCTAAATTTTTGCAAACCATAAGCCCGCAACAAACGTACTGCCGGCACATTGAGAGAACGGGCCAAAGCTGCATCAGCAGGCACCATACCGTCATAAGTTTTATTGTAATTTCTGGGGTGATAGCCGGCAATCTGAGTCGGGATATCTTTCAATAAAGTATGAGGCAAAATTAAACCGGATTTAAAAGCCCAAGCATATAAAAAAGGTTTTAAAATACTACCGGTGCTACGTGGTGCCATGATCATATCCACAGCAGCCTGTTTGGGATGCGCACGTTCCGGAACATTCCCCAAATAGGCTAAAATATTACCGGTTGACACTTCGGTCACCAGTATGCCCATATTGTTAATTTTATTAGCTGATAAATATTTATAATGTCGTAAGGCAATACGACGAATGGCAAGTTGCAATTTTTTATCCAGTGTGCTGATAATATGTTGTCCTTCCTTGCCCTGTTTAATGGCAAGTGCCAATAAATGCGGGGCTAAACGGGGCAAAGCTTTGGGTTTTTGGGGTAAAACTTCCGCTTTGGCCAATTGACAAGTCAAACTGTCTATGATATTCTTTGCATATAGTTTGTCCAATAAAGCATTTCTTTTTTTTAGTAACTTTTGCTGATTTTTTCCGGGATAAATCAATGAAGGCGCATTAGGCAAGACCGCCAAAGTTGCCGTTTCACCCCAAGATAATTGATTTGGTGACCGACCATAATAACGCCAAGCTGCGGCTCCTAAGCCGACCACATTACCGCCAAAAGGTGCGTGAGAAGCATACAGATTAAGAATTTCCGCTTTGCTGTAAGAACATTCCAATCGCAAAGCCAATATAATCTCTATCAATTTTTGATAGACATTACGCGAACGGTTTCCGCGTGCCATTCGTATAACCTGCATAGTAAGCGTACTACCGCCTCTGACAATCTTTCCGGACTTAAAGTCTTGCAAAACAGCTTTGATTAAAGATATAGGATTGACACCCGGATGCCGATAAAAATAAGCATCCTCATAATTAATGACACATTGTTTGTATTTCTCTGGCAAATGCTTAATGGGCGGAAACCGCCATTGTCCGTCTCGAGCAATGCCGGCGCCCAAAAGTTGGCCGCTTTTATCATACAAAGCTGTGGTATAAACCGACTTAAATAATGGTTTGGGAAGTGCAAAATAAAACCAAATACCTAATAATACAACTGTTGCATATTTCAGCCGGTGTTTTTTTAAATGATTTAAGCATTTGTTCTTCATTGTTCTATCCGAGATATGCAAACTTGTCGCCTATAGATTTAGCTAACCAATCGAACGGCAAGATATGATGCAGCATTTTTATTTTATCGGCCTTAAAAATACATAAAAAAATCAAGTATTATAGTACATTTTACCTATCAAGAAATGAGATGAATTTTTCATTAGTGTTTTTAAGCATTTATGAGAGTAAAAACCCCTCAAAATAAGGCTTATGCAAAAGCTGTTTCAATTTCTATGCGTGTAGGCAGTTCCTGTTAAATTATTGAAAAAATTAGTTAAAAAACAATGAATCTAATTAAAAATGTTAAATTTGCATTTGCTGATTAAAACAATATCATCATTAAAATATTTTATTATGAAGTCTTATATTATTATAGCTTTCCTGCTTCTGGCAACCGGCCTTAAAGCCCAACAAAAAAATGCGGTCTTAATGGATATAAACGGTCATCCGGTTACAGTTCAAGAATTTGAAAATATGTATACCAAAAATATAGATTTGGTTCAGGATCCTGCTCAAAAAGACATCGATAATTATAGGCAACTTTTTACCCATTATAAGCTGGAATTAGAAGATGCTTATCAAAAAAAATATGATACTTTTCCGCAATTAAACAAAGAATTGCAATCATATCGTCGTGACTTGGCCAAAAAATATTTATCGGATAATGACATTATCAATCATTTGGTTCAAGAAGCCTACCGGCGTATGAAAACTGACGTGCATGTGGCTCATATCTTAATCCAAGTTGCCCCTGACGCTGCTCCACAGGACACTTTAGTTGCTTATAAAAAAATAATGTCTATTTATAAAAAAATAAAGAAAGGCGCCGACTTTGGCCAAATGGCACAACAATATTCGGACGATCCATCTGCTAAACAAAATAAAGGTGATCTAGATTATATCAATGTCTTTCATACGGTCTATCCTTTTGAAACGGCGGCTTACCAAACACCGGTAGGGCAAATTTCCAAACCGTTCAGAACCCGTTTCGGTTATCATATCGTCAAGGTATTGGACAAACGACCGGCAAAAGGCCAAATAGAAGTAGCGCACATCTTAGCCTTAAATAAAAAATCGAAGGCAAAAAATGCGACAGAAGATGCCAAGACCAGAATATATAAAATCTATGATAAACTTAAAAACAAACAAGACAGCTTTGAAAATTTAGCCCGCAAGTTTTCAGATGATAAAAATAGCGCTAAACGCGGTGGGCGCTTACGTAAATTCGGAATCAGAGCTATGATTCCTCCCTTTGAAAAAGCAGCTTTTAGCCTCAAAAAAGAAGGCGATATCAGTCAACCTTTTCAAACCAAATATGGCTGGCATATTGTCAAACTACTTAAAAAATATCCGGTGCCTCCTTTTAGTCAAGTCAAACAAATGCTGCAACGTAAAGTGCTCAGAGACGAACGCTCTAAAATGGGAAAAGAAAAATTATTACAAAAAATTACACGTGAATTTCCCATTGATATGATTGGAAATTTAAAAACCGTTTACCGTCATATCACGGATCAGTTTTTTGTCAATAAATGGCAGATTCCGGAGGATAAAACGGTGAATCAAACTTTATTTACAATCAATAAAGACCAAAAAATAACCTATAAAGATTTTTATCAATATTTATACCGTCGTCAATCGCACAATAAAACAGCTAAAAACAACAAGACGCAAATCATCAATCGTTTCTTTAAACGTTTCAAAAAAGAAAAATTATTTAACTATTACAATCATCATCTTGAAGATATTTATCCTGAATTTGCTCAAACCATGAAAGAATATAAAAACGGTTTGATGTTATTTAAAATAAAATCGGATATGGTTTGGAATAAATCCGTACAAGACACTTTGGGATTACAAAAATATTTTGCTCAGCACCAACAGCATTATAAATTACCGGTCAGATATGATGTTTTGACGGTTCAAGCCAATGATAAAAAAACAGCAAAAAGAATAAGTAAGGCTTTATCAAAAGGAGACAAACAAAAAACAATAGCGAAAAAATTTGCTGCTGAAAATATCTTATTGAAAGAAAAAACTTATCTGAAAAATGATGATTTCATCAAAAAACACAATTTGAAAATCAACAAACCGGTTATCTATAAAGACGGTCAACAATACTTGGTTTTATATTTAGTCCGAATATTGCCTGAAAGTCTTCCCGCCTTAAAAGACGTAAAAGGAGAAGTGACCAATGACTATCAAAACGCCTTGGAACAACAATGGCTAGACGCCTTAAAAAAAGCTTATCCGATAAAAATAAATGAAACTGTTTGGCAACAACTACGGAAAAAATATAAAAAATAGCATCCGGATCTTAATCCTGCTATCATTTACCGGCTGTCAGTATTTTCACAAAAATGCTGACAAGACGCCTATGGCTAAAATTTATCAAAAATATTTATATTTTGAAGACATCGACCCTGCTGTCTATCGGGGTAAATCAACTGAAGACAGTCTTAGCGCGCTACATTATTATATAGAGAATTGGGCCTATAAAACCTTAATGCTTAAAGAAGCTGAGCAAAATGTAGACACCCTTAAAATCAATCAACTGGTAAAACAATACCGCCAAGATTTGTTAACGGAAACCTATAAACAAAGACTCCTGCAAAAATACATTGATACTTTGGTGCCACAAGACACTTTGCAACAATATTATCAAAAATATCGGCATTATTTTACGG
>WGDF01000322.1 GCA_015493405.1 Flavobacteriaceae bacterium | reverse complement strand
TTGTCTCATTAGCTACAGCTATATCTGAAGGTGGTATACAAGAAGGTAAGGGTTCATAATTAAAATCATCAATATAAATAGATCTATATGTACCGCCTAAACCATGCTTAAATGCAATAAATTGATCGGAACCTGAATAAGAGTCAAATCTAACTATATACTCTTCGAATGATGAAGTTAAGGTTACTGTAGTAAAAGCAGTAAATGTAGTTTGATCATTAGGATCGGACATGGTACCTATGATTAAATCATATCCAGCACCACTCCCTTTGGCTTTAAATCTAATTTGGTTTGACTGTGAGGTTAAATCACTAAACTCAGGAGTAATCAATAGTAATGTTGCGGAATCATCACCTGAATTGTACAATTTTAATCCATTTGGTGCTGAGTTATTTGTTGTTGTTGTGCCGACCATTGCATGACTAGATGTTGCATCAACTACTTTAGACCAGCATACGGGTAAATCAGGTCGGGTTGCAACATCAAAATTTTGAGAATAGGGCGCAACTTTAGCTTCACAAACTGTATTAAATCTGATAGTACCTGCCCAATTACTACTATCTCCTCCGCCACAATCGGCTTGAACATAAACATCATATACTGTTCCTGATGTCAAACCGGACAGTGTAAAAGGATTGGACGAAGCCGCTACAGTTGTGCCTTGACCTTGTGTAAAACCGGCCGGACCATATTCTATATTCCAAGCCGTTGCCGAACCATTTTCTGTCCAAGAGACATCAGCTCCGGTTGCGGTAATATTGGACACAGCTAAATCTGTGGGTGTAGGGCATGCTTGGGTAATACCCTCAAAAATGATATTAGGAACAAAAGCTTGTACATCATCTGCCTCAGGCGGTGATGCAGGATCAGGATTTGAACTATCAGCATGAAAAACTATTGATCTGTTTCCGGTTACAGCACTGGCATAAAAATAATCATCAGTGCTATCATAGCTTGGTGTATTTTCATCTACAGCGACTACTAAATTGTCCGTGCCATTATAAGCAAAATCGGTAATGTCAATTGTAATCCATTCGGGACTACCGCTTCCTACGGCCGTGATAGTGCCATTATAAACTTCCGTTAAATCAGCAACAGGAATCCAATCAGTCGTAGAATCGAATTCTGTTTTACTGGTATGGCCTAAATAAACCACCCAATCTTTAGATTTAACAAGGTTAGAGTGCCCATTATATCGGAATTTTAATGATGTAATGGTGCCACTGGCATTTATCTCCGAGGCCAAATAAATATTCTGAGAATAAGAATAGCCATAAAAAGGGTCAATTGGGATGGATTTCTCTGCCGTCCCATTACCAATAACAACTTGCGCATTTGTTTGCCAGCTTATTGCAGCAAATAAAATAGCAATTAATAAAGTAATTTTTTTCATAGTATTTGTTTTCTAAATGATTTGTAATAAACAAAATTATAGTAAAAGAAATAAATTATCTTGTTTATGAGCTTAAAAATTTATTATTAAGTTATTTTTTATGTTTTTTTTATAAAAAAAGCAATTTTGATAAATTATAATCATTAAAAAGCCATTTATTAAAATTTTTAAGCAAGAAGCCCATCAAAATTTAAAACAAAAAAAGCCACCCGAATGGGCGGCTTTTTATATATTTTTAAATAAACTTATTTTACCAAGTTAATCTCTACACGTCTGTTTTTAGCACGTCCGGCTCTGGTTCTGTTTGAAGCAATGGGTTTGGTTTCACCATAACCTTTGGCATTCATTTTAGATTTAACACCGTGTGATTTCAAATAGCTTACAACAGCTTCAGCTCTTTTTTGAGATAATTTCATATTTGAACTGGCTCTACCAACACTATCAGTATGACCTTCTACATCAAATTCGGCAGTAGGATATTCAATCATAATCTCAACTACTTTGTTAAGCGTTTCTACAGTTTTAGGTTTAAAAGTAGCTTTACCTGAATCAAAATAAATAACTTTAGCATATTCATTTAATTTAGCTTGGGCTTCTTTAGTAACTTCGGGGCAACCTTGATTTGAGGCAGGACCAGCTACTTCGGGACATTTGTCATCTTTGTCTAAAACACCGTCTTTATCAGTATCGGGATAAGGACATCCTTGATTGGCTACAGGACCGGCAACTTGAGGGCAATTATCTTTGGCATCAGCTACACCGTCACCATCGGCATCGGGACAACCATTTAAAGCAGCAACACCGGCAACGTTAGGGCAATCATCTTTAGAATCAATGATACCATCACCATCACTGTCGGGGCATCCGTTAAATTCGGCTTTACCGGCTACATCAGGACAAGCATCTTTAGAATCGATAACACCATCACCGTCACTGTCGGGGCATCCGTTAAATTGAGGCAAACCTTTTACTTCAGGACAAGCATCATCTTTATCAAAGATACCGTCACCATCAGTATCGACTCCGCCAAATTTAACCGCTAAGCCAATGCTGTGTTGGAAGTAAGGCAAAATGTTATTATCAAATGTATGGTGGTAAGCTGATTCAACGAAAACACCAATATTGTCACTTGCCCAAAATTCAAAACCTAAACCACCGTTTAAATCACCTGCATCTTTGGTGTCTAACCAATTATAGCCACCACCGGCAAAAAGGTAAGGGTTAATGGTTTTACCTTCTTTACAAATGTTGTATTTTACATCTAAGTTAGCATTGACGAAAGGCTCATTAGTATTCATATCACCTATTTTAGTGATTTTGTTCAAATTTAAGGAGCCAACCAAACTAAAGTTGTTACCTAAATATCTACCGACTCTCACGTCAGAAATAGCATAGGCAGCATTGTAATGATCAAAATTGAAAAAATCTTTTCCAAATTTGTCACCAATATAACTGTAATCCTTTTGACCGGTAGGGTAAAAGTCTACAGCATTAAATCCTAATTTAACCATCCACGGATGATTACTGTCTTGTGCATTTACTGCAACAGTAGCGAGTACTATTACTGCTAATAATAATTGTTTTAATCTTTTCATATCCTTTTTTGTTTAATAATATTCATAGCAAAAATAAGAAAAATATATTTAAAAAAACATATTTTCTATATTATATTCAATTTTTTTCCTATTTTTTCAAAAGCAGACAAGGCATGATCCAAATGGGCTTGGGTGTGAGCTGCTGATAATTGCACTCGAATACGCGCTTTACCCTTGGGAACCACCGGAAAAAAGAAGCCAATCACATAAATACCTTCATCTAATAAATCGGAAGCCATATCTTGAGATAGTTTGGCATCATAAAGCATAACAGGAATGATGGGAGAGTTGCTATGTCCGATATCGAAACCTAATTTTTGCATTCCTTTTTTAAAATATTCGGTATTCCATTGAAGTTTTTTCAACAAATCTTGACTTTCGGAAATCATTTCTAATACTTTCAAAGCACCACCTACAATCTCAGGAGCTAAAGAATTAGAAAATAAATAAGGTCGAGAACGTTGACGCAACATTTCGATAATTTCTTTTCGACCCGTGGTATAACCGCCCATAGCACCACCTAATGCTTTACCCAAAGTACCGGTAATAATATCAATTTTACCCATTACATTTTTAAGCTCTACCGTACCACGACCGGTTTGACCTAAGACACCCACAGCATGACTTTCATCCACCATTGTCAATGCATCATATTTTTGGGCCAAAGCTGCAATTTTATCTAATTGTGCCACAACACCATCCATAGAAAAAACACCATCGGTTACAATAATTTTAAAACGGTGACCGGCGGCATCAGCTTCTTGTAATTTAACTTCCAAATCTGCCATATCATTATTATTATAGCGGTACCGCGCCGTTTTGGTTAAACGCACCCCATCAATAATAGAAGCATGATTTAACGCATCTGAAATAATAGCATCTTCCGGCCCGAAAAGCGGTTCAAAAACACCGCCATTTGCATCGAATGCAGCAGCGTACAAAATAGTGTCCTCAGTTTGGTAAAATGCAGCTAATTTTTGCTCCAACTCTTTGTGCTTATCTTGCGTCCCGCAAATAAAACGTACCGATGCCATACCGTATCCCCTAATATTCATCATTTTTTGTGAAGCTTCAATAACTTTAGGGTGATCGGCCAAACCTAAATAATTATTGGCACAAAAATTTAAGACTTTCCGACCGCCTTCCAAAGTGATTTCGGCACCTTGCGGTGACGTTATAATTCGCTCGGATTTGTATAAGCCGGCCTCTTTTATGTCTTGTAACGTATCTTGTAAATGTTTTTTAAATTTATCGCTATACATAATTTTATAATTTGATTCGGACAAATATAATTATTAATTCAGAATGAGAAATTGATAATTGTTAAATAATCAAAAATGCTTATAAACCTTGAATCCCGTTTTTGAAGTTTAAGGTAAAAACAAAATATGAATAGTATGGGTAGAATAATATATTATAGATAAGCAATTATGACCTGTCTTTTAAATTAAAACACTCTGAAAAAAAATAAATGTCATTTCAAAATTAAAAATCATAAGTTTTGAATCCTTACTTATCAAAAAAATGTAATAAACAATCAAAAGTTTTAGCAGTAACACCAATCTTTAGTTAAGATTAAACTTTATATTTATTAATTAGTTTTTACTAAATTTGTATAATTTTTATGACTTAAGTCATATATAGCCACAAAGAAGGCGTTAAATTTGTTTGTCAATTTAAATATGAAATATGGGAACTGTTGCAATATTGGTTTTTATACTGGCAGGTGTCGCTTTGATACTGATAGCCAATAATTTATCGAATTTAATTTCACACAAATCATCCAATCCGGATAAATTTGAGCCTTATGAATCCGGCGTTAAAACCATCGGCCCGACTTGGGTCAGATTCAAAATTGGCTATTATCTATTTGCTTTAATATTTTTAATTTTTGATGTCGAAATTGTTTTTTTGGTCCCTTGGTCTGTTGTTTTTAAAAAAATGGGCGCTGTGGCTCTAATCGACATTATTATATTTTTAGTTATTTTAGGTTTAGGATTGGTTTATGCACTTAAAAAACGCGCTTTAAAATGGGTTTAGATAAAGAAAATAAAATGAATTGGGTAGGTGATTCTCCGGAACAACCCTATACACATAATCAAATCGCAAATGATTTTCCGGGTCAAATTATTCCGGCCGGTAATGGTGGAAATATTATCGTTGGCGCTATAGACAACATTATTAATTGGGGGCGATCCAATTCTTTATGGCCCTTATATTTTGGCACCAGTTGTTGCGCCATTGAAATGATGCAAACCGGTGCGGCACGTCATGATTGGTCTCGCTTCGGTTTTGAAGTCGCCCGCCCCACGCCACGTCAAGCTGATGTCATCATTATTGCCGGAACCATCACGATGAAAATGGCGCCCGTACTGCGCCGCTTATATGATCAAATGGCAGAACCTAAATATGTTGTTGCTATGGGAGCTTGTGCCATCTCCGGTGGTCCTTTTTACTACAATACTTACTCGGTTGTCAAAGGCGCCGACCATGTGATTCCTGTTGATGTTTACGTCCCGGGGTGCCCACCCCGTCCTGAAGCTTTGCTCGATGGGATGATGCTTTTGCAAAAGAAAATAAAAACAGAAAGTATTAAAACCCGAAAAAATCCGATTGTTGGATTCGATGAAGGTTTTTTACCTCATAATCAACGCGAAAATTCGAAATAATGACAAATACAGATATTATAAAAGCTTTAGAAAAGCAATTTCAAAATTTGGAATTTGACGAAGAAACTACAGCTTTCTTAAACATAACTGTAAGCCCCGAAAACTATTTGGATGTTATGACAGCTTTGCGTCAAATGGATTTTGATTATCTGTTTTCAATGACCGGTATGGATTGGGGCGCAGAACTCGGTGTAACCAATCACTTGGAAAATACGAAAACCGGAATGATGGTTGTCGTTAAAGTCAAATTGAGCAATCGAGAAAATCCTGAAGTGCCTACGCTTGAAAACATTTGGAAAACCGCTCATCTGCACGAACGTGAAATATTTGACCTCTTTGGTATTAATTTTAAAGGACACAGCGTGATGAAACGGCTCTTATTAACCGAAGACTGGGAAGGCTATCCTATGCGTAAAGATTGGCAAGACGAAACAAAAATGATTATCAGATAACTATGGAACAAGTTACACTCAATACAGGCGATTTAAAATCGCAAGAGTATTTTCTCAATATGGGGCCACAGCACCCTGCTACCCATGGCGTCCTGCGTTTAATATTGACTATGGATGGCGAAATAGTTAAAAATATCGAGCCCGATTTGGGATACATTCATCGCAGCATTGAAAAACAATGTGAATATGAAGGCTACAAACAGATTATTCACTTGACGGATCGTATGGATTATTTGTCCTCTCATATGAATAATGAAGCGGTGGCTTTAGCTATAGAACAAGCTCTTGAAATAGAAGTCCCTGAACGCGTTAAAGTCATTAGAACCTTAATGGATGAACTCACCCGTATCGCTTCTCACCTACTTTGGTGGGGAGTTATGGGTATGGATGTCGGTGCATTGACTACTTTTATGTATGCCTTCCGTGATCGTGAAATGATTAACGACATTATGGAAGAAACCTGTGGTGCCCGTTTAACAATGAGCTACAGCACTCCAGGTGGTGTGATGTTTGATTTGCATCCTAATTTTGTCAAGCGTGTCAAAGCATTCATTCCGCATTTGCGCAGTGTGATTCCCAAATATGATGAATTGTTAACCGGAAACGTCATTTTTCAAAAACGGATGAAAGGAGTGGGTATTTTATCTTATGAAGATGCCATTTCTCACGGTGCCAGTGGCCCTGTTGCTCGTGGCTCAGGTGTCTCTTGTGACCGTCGTAAAAAAGACCCTTACAGTGCTTTTGCTCTTCGCGATATAGATTTCAAAGAGATTTTGTATACTGAAGGGGACAACTTGGCACGTTATAATGTACGTATGAAAGAAATGTTGGAATCCCTAAACATTATCGAACAATTGATAGACCATATTCCCGATGATGGTATTCAGGCCAAAACCAAAGCTTTAATCAAATTGCCCAAAGGTGAATTCTTACAACGTGTTGAAACGGCTCGGGGTGATTTAGGAGTTTATATAGTAAGTGATGGCAAAAAAAATCCGTATCGCGTTAAATTCCGCTCTCCGGGTTTTTCAAATTTAAATGCTTTAATAGAAATAGGTAAAGGGCATTTGATTGCCGATGTGGTGGCTATAATGTCAACCCTGGATTTTGTAGTGCCTGATAT
>WGDF01000321.1 GCA_015493405.1 Flavobacteriaceae bacterium | reverse complement strand
GCAACAGGCACGCCAGCCCCTTTAATTGTTGATAATTGTGTCAAAATATCATCAATCAGTTTGTTTTTTTGCATCATCATCAAAGCTTGCGAGGTAAGTTGCTTGGTTTTGAACCTGACATCTTGATTGAGTTTTTCTTTTTCAGTTTTCAAAAGTGCTTTTTCAAGCCGGTTGCGTTTCTGTTTGATAATAAAATTACGAATCAATAATCCAAAAATCAATAACAATAATATGATAGCTAACGTCAAATAGGTTTTAATTTTTTTATCCAGTTTTTGTTTTAATTGTAACCGGTCTATTTGTGCTTGTTTTTTTTCATTTTGATATTTGGCTTCGAGTTTTGCTATTTTCAATCTTGTACTTTCCTTGTCAATCGTATCTTGTATATCGATTAAATCTTCCAAGTTTTTGATTGCCGGTTGCCACTTATGTTGTTGTTTATAAACTCTATATAGTTTGAAATAAGCCAATTCTTTCACTTCTTTATCATCATTTTTTTTGGCGGCTTTCAAAACCGCTTTCATCAATTTCAATCCTTCGTCCGTTCTACCGTTTTCCATCAGCATTTTGGCATAGGCACTTTGTATAGGAAGCAACAGATTTTTATCATATTTTTTGGCATAATTTAAAGATTTTTGATAATAATAATGAGCAGAATCCTTATTTTTCAAATAAAAAGCATACAGATTGGCTAAATCATAATAGGTATGGGTTAAGCCCCGTTTGACATTATTTTTTTTGTCAATGGCAATGGACTTTTGATAGTAATAATAGGCACTGTCATATATTTTTCTGTTTTTATAAATCATCCCTAAATTGCCATACAATCCCGCTTTACTTTTTTGTAAATGATGTGCATCTATCAACCGGATAGCTCTAAAATAAAGTTGCGTTGCTTTTACAAAATTACCGGCTTGTTTATGAAGCAAAGCCAAGTTATTTAACATTGCAACAATACCTTTGTCATTTTGTTGTCGTTCATAAATTTTTAAAGTTTCGTAACTCATTTCCAACGCCTTATTGTAATTTTCCAAATAGTAATAATTGCCTGCCATGGCCTTGTAGGTATCTGCCAAATCATTGGTTAAATGCGCTTCCTTTTGAAGTGTTATTGCCTTATTGAAACGCCTAACGGCATCGCTATATTTTGTCCGAAAAGCATCATAAACACCCAAATTATAATGATACAAAGCTATATATTTTTGATTATCTTGTTGTTGAGCTTCATACAAGAGTATGTCATTATAATATTTGGCACTATCAGGCTGATTTTGCTGATAATAGCTCACCAACTGATCTGTTAATCGCAATTTTTGCTTGCCTGAAAGCGAAGCATAAGTATGCAAAATACTATCTTTTTGCTTAGGTGTAATTTGTGCATTTACAGTAAATAAGGCAAATTGAAATAAAAAAAACAGGATTAAATATATTTTTTTCATACTGAGACATTTAGGTTACTCAAATTTACCTCTTTATTTTTAATATTTTACATAAATAGCACAAATATTTTTACAATTCACTTTGTATCAACCATTTAAAAATTCAAACCTTACCTATTTCTTACATGATGATTGATGATACCTTACCTATTTCTAACCTTAAAAACTAGGTTAAAAAAAATGGTATATCTAATTTTACTCAAAATTTAACAGCAAATAAAATGATAATGATCAACTACATCAATCCACAAATTGTCATCAGCGCTGATTACTTGATGACTGGTGTAATCCATATTTACAATGACAATAAAATCATTAAAAAAATAAAAGTACATAATGAAAGCAGTGTCAATATTGAAAATATTTGGCAAGCCCAAAAAACCATAAAAGTGGAATTGCTAACCCAAAAAGAAAATATTAAAAAAACGATTAACCTTTAAATATATATCATTATGAAAACAAAAATTTTAATTTTAATCACATTCATTATCACAAGTTTAAGTTTCGCTCAAGGTGGCGGCTTTAACTATAAAGCACTCATTACCGATAATGATAATGTATTAGCCACGCATCCGGTAACTTTCAGGTTTACCGTATTGGAAAACGGAACGACTTCCGTATATCAAGAAACCCAAAGTGCTACGACTGACGCCAATGGTATTGTAGCTATAAACGTAGGAGAAGGCTCAACTACATCAGGCAACTTTTCAACTATTGATTGGAGTAGCAATCCTTATTTCTTAAAAATAGAAATTGATACCGGTAGTGGCTATCAAGATTATGGCACTAGCGAATTTAAATCGGTACCATATGCCAAATATGCTGAAACCGGTGGAAGTGTTAAGACATTACAAGATTTAGAAAATGTAAGTGAAAGTAATAACGGCTTTTTTTTTATATCCGATAATTATACTAATACCGGCGCTGCAAATTATGCAATAGGTGTAAATGCACTGCATTCTAACACCTCCGGAACCGGAAATATTTCTCTTGGTTATAATAATTTATATAATAATACAACAGGGATTAATAATATTTCTCTTGGGAGTATAACATTAGAAAATAATACAACTGGTGAAGCTAATATTGCTATTGGAACAGGGGCATTATATGCTAATAGTACGACGAGTAGTAATATAGCAATAGGGCGTGGTGCTATAAAATTTTATACCGGAACAGGATACGCCTATACTGGAGAAAATGTAGCCATAGGAGACGATGCGCTAAAGAACTTACATTCAGGTGTTGGAAATACTGTGATTGGTGCAAATGCAGCAATTTCCGGGAATAGCGGTTCTAGAAATGTTTATATTGGTTATAATGCCGCAACTAATGCTTCCGGTGATGATAATATTTTTATTGGTCATAGCGCAGGTGCCAATGAAACCGGAAGTAACAAACTCTACATTGAGAACTCAAATAGCAGTTCACCACTTATTTATGGCGAATTTGATAATGATTTGGTTAAAATTAACGGCACATTGCAAGTGTCAGACGGCAG
>WGDF01000320.1 GCA_015493405.1 Flavobacteriaceae bacterium | reverse complement strand
TTCAAATAAGTTTTGGGCGTGTAGGTTTTACCGTCCACTTTAAAACTTTGTGGCGGGGTACCGATATAGTGATCCATAATGGCTTTAATCGTATTTACAACCGTGGTTTCATCCCAAGCGTTGCTTTTTTTGACTGATTTTAAATAGGTGATCATCTCATTATACATTTTATCATGTGTATGAAACTTATGCCCCTTCAAACCATTGTAAACCGACCAAGGCATCGCACCGTATAATTTAAAATTTCGTGTCACGGCATTGGCTTCCGAACCTTGGTCAAACAATGATTTGCCACGTGTGCGCACATATTCCTTAGCGCGTAACACGTATTCGTTATAAAAAGTAAAGGCTTCGGACAGTTTTACCTTTTTACCGGTCAATCGATAAACTTCACTTTCAAAAAACGAAGTCGTGGAAAAGTCCCAACAAGTACCGGCATTTCCTTGTGAAATAGGTGGATTGTGCCAAGCGGCTTTATACAAATTGACTTTATTCGGAAATTTTTCATCGGCTGAAATCGCAACTTTGAAGCGCTTATAAGCTTTTACCTTATTTTTTTGAGCCGCTTCTGCTTTGACATCTTTCAGAATCGTGTTGTAATAATAAATTTTACCTTTGTTATAAACTTTAAAGGTAGCTTTGTCCTTGTTCTGGGCCGAAACTGATAAGACCAGTAACCCTAAAATTGTAATTAATGTTTTTTTCATAAGTATCATTTTTTTATAAACTAAAATAGTATTTTTTTTAAGATTTAAAACAGATAAATAACGCTTTCCATAAAAACTACCTCAAACTTTTAAAATATATAAAAAACTTTTAGCGCCATTGAATAATAATTCGGCATCAAATTTATAATCGGCCTTCTTAAAAGCTTGAATTGACGCCTCATTTGTCTGCTTGATATAAGCATAAATAGGGAGCCTATATTTTTCAATAAAGAAATGAGATGCTTTTTTCAAAATAGGAACTGCAAGGGATCTACCCCGCCATAATGCATCAATAGAAATACCGATAACCGCATGTGTTTCTTCCATATCAAACCGCACCAATGAAACCGGTTTTTTTTCGATTTCCGCTATGAGAAGTAACGATTTTTCATCCTTAATCTTCCTTTGAAACCACCTTTGATGTGTCTGGTAATCAATCAAATCCGATTGAAAAGATTGCTGCCGTACCAAGGGCTCATTCGCCCAATCGAACAAAAGTTTCTCATCCCTTGCGGTTACTTCTCTAAATTGCAACAAAGTTGCCGGATTGATTTTCTCGTGAATATATACATCGACAAATTGATTGTCCAATTGCAATTGATTTTTTAATTGTTGTGCTAATCTGAAACCGTTTTGTTCCAATACCGGATACAAATGTGGTCTTAAATCGTATGCATAAGTAAATATCTTATGCAATTTCAAATCCCTGAAAGCCATTTTTTCTATCAATCCTAAAAATATTGTCCAATGTTTATCGAACATCGTTCTTTCTAATTCGGTCGCCATTATAAATGAGATTTCGGCTTTCTTTTCTTCCCAATTGATATGCACCAAACCACCATAACCGATACATTGATTTTGATATAGGTAAGAAAATAAAATTTGTTCCGGTTGCTTTTGATCAAATAGTTTTGAAATAACCGTATCAAAATATTGCTCTTGTTGCTCACGCGTTAATAAAGAATTTTGACGCAAATGATACATTTGTTCGTTGCGCCATTGCATAATCAGGTATTTGTCTTCTTCCCTGATGGGAACAATCGCATAATCTCCTTTTTGATAGCTTTGCCGTGGTAATATTTTATAAGATCTATTCATCAGCTTGGAGCAATTTATATTTCAATTCCGCCATCTGCCAATCTGCCGGTGTATCGATGTCTTGGGCTTTATATGCACTAATTTCCAATGCAGAGGTTTGGTCTGTCCAAAGTGTTTTTTGCTTGTTGAATACTTGGGCTTTAATCCAGTAAAACAAACCGGCATCGTGAAAAGAAGGAGTTAAATCTTGTGAACGAACATCCTTGTTCTCCGGTGCAATCATTCGGATAAAATCGCCTTCAAATTGCATTGCTCTTTGTATGGGGAAATCATATCGAACAACCGGAAAAACTGCATCAATATCATTGTGAATCAGTTTGTTATAAGCAGTAATTATATCTTCTTTTTGCACAAAAGGCGCAGTTGCCAGTAGGCAACAAGCATAGTCAAATTCTATATCCTCTTTATCTCGATAAGTCTGCAATACTTCATCGATTACATCAGACAAAGTCGCATAATCATCTGCTGTTTCCCGACTGCGTAAAAAAGGCACCTTGGCACCATATTGACGGGCTATATCAGCGATTTTTTCACTATCGGTAGAGACCATCACCTCATCAAACAAACCCGATTGCAAAGCCGTCTCAATACTATAAGCAATAATAGGTTTTCCTAAAAAATCCTTGACGTTTTTATGAGGAATGCGTTTGCTACCGCTTCGAGCAGGAATAATAGCT
>WGDF01000319.1 GCA_015493405.1 Flavobacteriaceae bacterium | reverse complement strand
GTTTAAATCGGCTTAAAACAATATTTTTGCAGCTTAATAAGCCCGCGTGGCGCAACTGAATAGCGCATCGGATTTCGGCTCCGAGGGTTGGGGGTTTGAATCCCTCCGCGGGTACTAAAAAGAGAGGAACGGCATACGCTCCTCTCTCTTTTTTTTAAATTTAATGTAATCCTTTAAATTATAATTTTTGCAACTTTACCGTAGCCGATAATTTATCGCGCCGGTCAACTATGACCAATAGATAAACACCCGCTTTAAAATTAGAAATATTATATGATGCGCGGTCATCATTATCAATATTTCGGTTGAAAATTTCTTGACCGGTTAAATCAAAAATATGAACTTCATAGGTTTTGATATCAGGTAAACTGATTTGCAAATTATCTCTAACGGGATTCGGAAAAACTTTTAAACCTTCCAATACGCCGTAATCCTCAATACCCACTATGGCTGTGATATCGGGGCCCACAAAACCTTCGGAAAGATGTACCGTTCCCATTGTGTGTTCTTGCACGCCTATTTCACCTAAAGCGTAAACCATATACATGGCGCCTTGGGTCGCAGAACCGCCTCCGGCAGATAAACTACTTTTGCGCAACGTCGTTTGACTAAAGCCTAAACTCAGTGTCAAAAATGCTATAAATGTCAATATATATTTCATGGGATTATTTTTTATAAACTACAAAAGTAAAATTACCATCAACAAGGGTATTGGGATGAGAAGCTGAATATAAGTCTACAGTAAAATGATCTGTTCCTTTACCATATTGTATTAAACCCTTTTCTGCATAGCGACTAACAATAACAATATAATCACTTACTCCACCCACGCTAGGATTAAAAGCTACGTTATATTGCCCTGCCCCTGTACGAGTTATAGTTACATTGCTTGAAAAGTGTCTCGGGCTACCACCATACCATTCACCGTAAGCATAAGCTTTCATATCATTATTTCCGGAAGCTGGCGCAACAAGTTTACCAGTAACTTCTACAGAAGCCGTACCATGCATTCTCATAGCCGTACCGGCATTGTAATTAAAAGCTAAGCCATCTGAAGTAGATTTAATACTATAAGAATTACTTGTTGAACTGTAAGAATCGATTTTCAAACCTTTTTTGGTTAATTTTAATTGCCCTTTCAGCCAAACACTATCATCCGTATCCGATATTTTTAAGACATTAATCCCATCATTTGCTATACTAAAATCTTTGTTGTTTCTCATAATAAGGTACCAATCATCATTACCGTGACTTAATTGTATGCCCTCATATAAGCTACCTGTTCCTCTATTGACAACTTGCAAACCATGACCGGAATCGGAAGTCGTATTTTTTATTTGCACACCATAATACCCCGGGCGCAAGCGTTCTGCTTGCTTGGCATAAGGTACCGTTTTGAAATATTCATTACTGACCAATGTTTGATAACCGCTTCCGGAATCAACTTCAATGGTTAAATTCATATTACCAACATTCCAATCCATTTTATCAAAACTGGGTACGCCTGCATTTCGGGTGCCTTGCCCTAATGTGATTGAAAAAATACCGTTGGCATCGGTATGAACATTAGAATGGGTTTCACGCCATTTAACCGTTGATGTTCCCGCTTTAAAAGTGGCTCTGACATTAATAATGGCATTGGCTAAAGGCGTGCCATTATTGGCAACCAAAGCTTTATAATTAAAGCCGGTTGCTGTTTGTGTATATCCCATAAAGGACATCATTAAAACTGCAAAGAGTAATACTGTTTTTTTCATAATAATTATTTTTTAAGATTAACTATTGCAAATTTAACAGCATTTCAGCTTAAAATAATTAATATTTCACAAACTGTAGGAAAAAGTTTATAAATGGTCAAATTTAAGGTATAAATGACATTAACAAAAGTGAAAGAAATGCATTTATAGCAGAAAGTGAAAGAAAAATTTGTCCCATTAACGATTTCCTAATTCAATAACGGCCAAATTCTGTATATTTTCGCCCTCTATATCAAAACGCAACATCGTACGTTTGTGATGAAAGCCATGTCTGCCCGCTGCGCCCGGATTCATAT
>WGDF01000318.1 GCA_015493405.1 Flavobacteriaceae bacterium | reverse complement strand
CCTAAACGATGTCTTTTGCATCACCGCAGACACCGTTGTGGTAGTAGGTAATAACGGCACTATTTTACGCACGACCAATGGCGGTACGCTTTGGAGCCCCGTAACCAATCCGGCATCCGTTAACTTACACCGTGTAGCATTTGCCGATGCTCAAACCGGCTATATTGTTGGTGAACATGGTACTTTATTAAAATCTACCGATGCCGGACAAACTTGGCAAAGTTTAAATACCGGTACCGGTGAGAGCTTATTAGCATTAAACTGTATTTCAAATGACACTATATATGTGGCTGGCACACAAGGTTATGTATCTAAAACAACAGATGGCGGACAAACTTGGAATGATATTTCAATACCAAATATACAAACGGATTATATTAAAAAAATCCAATTTATTGGAAATACCGGCTATGCTATTATTGGTATGTATTTTCCGGTGCTCTATAAAACTACTGATGATGGTAATAGTTGGACACAAATTCAAAATGCTAGTTTTGATAATTTTTATTGGTTGAATGCAACAACCGGATATTTGGCTGCAGTTGGTGGTTTTGTATATACCGATGACGGATTTGCAACATATGATATTATAGGTAATAATGGTAATTTTATATATGATTTAGATTATATTCAACCAAATATTTTATGGGCTATAGGTTGGAATGCCGCAACAAATGGACAAACTACAAATAATATTATAAAATATTATGTAAGCCCTAATAGTGGTTATGCTGAATTTTGCACATACGATTATAGGCATTGGGCACTTTATGCCATAGATTTTTACAACGACCAGACCGGTTATGTAGTAGGAATAGGACATAATAATCAAGACACTTATGGACTTATTCTAAAAAATTCAACCGGAAATAATCCACAAAATGGTATTGCTGAAATATCCAAAGAAATCTTTAGCATCAGTCCAAACCCCGCTCAAAACCAAGTTTTTATAAACCTAAAAGATGACTCAAATCATTATCCGGTACAATATCGCATCACCGATATGCAAGGAAAAACACTAACCGTTTTTAAAAACCTGCAAGACAAAGAAGCCATAGATGTCAGCCGTTTAACCAATGGGATTTATTTGATACAAGTCCAAACCCAAGGACAAGTTTATACCCAAAAATTACTTATTCAAAAATAACCAACTATGAAAAAATTACTCTTTTTGCTATTTTGGCACGGGTGGTTTTCCGGTTATTCGCAAATATCCGGCAGTCTGCAAACCCAAGCCCAAGACTACGCTTTAAAAAGCGTTGCGCAATAAACTGATATTCAAGTGATTACCCCCCCCTGCCTACCACTAATGCCAATGTAACGGTATTGGACAGCGTGGCAGCCCCCAAACTGCCGGTTTTTATTCAAAACTTCGTTTTACCCGCCGGTAGTCAAGTTACCGGCTTGCAAGTTAATCCAACAGATTTATATACTTTTAACGGCACCTATTATATTGCGCCGGTACAACCGCCTTGTTCTACCTGCCGGACTTCGCACTTTGTCGCTTGGCTCTTTCCACTAAAAAACTAACATTTAACACAAAAACATTTAAAATTTTTCATTAACTTTACGCATAGTTTTATTTTGTGTCTAATTTAGACAATTGAAAAAATAGATGTTAAACCCTTAAAAACCAATACTATGAAACCGGACACTTAGCTTCAATTAAACAGATTCAAAAAATCTGAAAACTGAAACTGACATCGAAAATCTGACGCTTCGGTACATTCTTTGCTCCTGCGTCGCAAAGAACACTCAGTGTCCGATCTGCCCAACGGCAGCAACCCCCAACTTTAAGTTCGCTCTATGACTTAAAGCAGACAACAAACCGGATAGTCCGGTAATATTTATTAATTTTTTAAAACTTTAAAAAACAAAACTTATGAAAAAAATCTTTTTTCTATGGATGACCTTGGGCTGGCTTACTGCTATAAACGCCCAATGGATAGAACAAAATTCCGGAACCACCGAAAGTTTAGGAGATGTATTTTGCATATCCGCAGATACTGTTGTAGTAATTGGGAGTAATGGTACAATTTTAAGAACATCCGATGGCGGAAATCATTGGAATTCTGTTACAAATCCTGCAACTGAACATTTGTTTCGGGTTAAATTTATTGATACCCAAACAGGATTTATTACAGGATTAAATGGCACTTTGCTTAAAAGTAATGATGCCGGACAAACCTGGCAAAGTTTAAATACCGGTACAACCGAAGGCTTGTCCGCTTTAAGTTGTGTTTCTAATGACACTATTTATATAGCAGGAACCCATGGTTATGTTTCAAAAACAACTGATGGCGGACAAACATGGAATGATATTTCAATACCAAATGTGCAAGATAAATATATAATTCGAATGCAATTTATCGGTACAACCGGATATGTTGTTTTATCAGATAACTATAATGCAGATTTATTTAAGACTACTGACGATGGTTTAAGTTGGGTAAAAATGACCAATTATTCCAATGTTAATGATTTTGTGATGCTGAATAATAACACAGGTTACATTAGTGTAAGTAATGAAATAAAATATACAAATGACGGATTCATTACTGAATCATTAATTGGATATACTTCTTATTATTTTTATAATTATAATTTAGATTATTTGCCATCAGATACACTTTGGACTGTTGGTTACGGTGGAACAACGAATAATATGGATAATGCTATTGTAAAATTAAATATCGGAACCGGTAATAGCGAAACATATTCTTGTGATTTATATGACAAAACATTTTATGCCATAGATTTTTACAACGACCAGACCGGTTATGTAGTAGGAATAGGACATAATAATCAAGACACTTATGGACTTATTCTAAAAAATTCAACCGGAGATAATCCGGAAAATGGTATTAATGACATTTCAAAGGATATATTTAGTATCTGCCCCAACCCTGCCAAAAATATAGTTTTTATAAACCTAAAAGATGACTCAAATCATTATCCGGTACAATATCGCATCACCGATATGCAAGGAAAAACACTAACCACTTTTAAAAACCTGCAAGACAAAGAAGCGGTAGATGTCAGCCGTTTAACCAACGGGATTTATTTAATCCAAGTCCAAACCCAAGGACAAGTTTATACCCAAAAATTACTCATTCAAAAATAACCAACTATGAAAAAATTACTCTTTTTGCTATTTTGGCTCGGGTGGTTTACCGGTTTTGCCCAAATATCCGGCAGTCTGCAAACCCAAGCCCAAGATTACGCTTTAAACAGCGTTACACAATATACTGATATTCAGGTGATTACCCCCCCCAACTAATGCTAATGTAACGGCATTAGACAGCGTGGCAGCCCCCAAACTGCCGGTTTTTATTCAAAACTTCGTTTTACCCGCCGGTAGTCAAGTAACCGGCTTACAAGTTAATCCTTCAGATTTATATACCTTTAACGGCACCTATTATATTGCGCCGGTGCAACCGCCATGTCCCGTAGGGCAAGTTTGTGATACGGTGGCGCCCAATCCGGCGGTATATAACAGTCATACCCCCTATCCGGCACAAAATGCCAAAATCATCGCCGACCGGTATATCTTTGACCAACACGTGGTCAGTGTCGCCGTTTGTCCGTTTAAGTATATTCCGGATGTCCAGCAATTAGCCCTATACCGCCAAGTGAATTTTAACATTCAATATACCAACGGCAGCTATACGCCTACCGGGCATATCAGCGAACAAATGCAAAGTCTGACAAAAAACTTTGTCAAAGACATGGTGGTCAATCCGCAAAGTTTACAAGATATGCGCCGCCCGAGCCAACCGCCTACCCCTATTATAGGTACTTGCACCAAACAAGTCCTGCACTGGCAACCCGACAACATCGGTGACCGTCCCGATTATATTATCATTACCAACAACGCTTTAAAACCGTATTTTATACCTTTGGCAACTTATAAAACCCAACGTGGGATACCTACGGTCATTGCTACGGTAGAAGATATATATAGCCAATATGCCGGCGTAGACCATGCAGAACAAATCCGGAATTATTTAAAAGATGTTTATAATCATTGGGGCACTCTTTATGTTTTACTTGGCGGGGATAGCTCTATCATTCCGGCACATATTGGCACACGTGAGAGTGCTTTTGGTCGTTATTTTGATAGAGCCACCGATTTGTATTATTCAGATGTTTATGACCCGAATACACCTAATAATTATAATTGGAATCCCAACAATAATACTATACGAGGTGGTGATGATATAGTAGATGCTGTTCCTGATTTGATTTTGGGGCGTTTACCGGTTAAAACAACTGACAATGTTACGTTATTGTATAACAAAATCTATCATTATGAATATTTAACCGGTGTTAATAATAGAGATTATGTAAATAATGCTTTATTTTTAGGTGCTTATATAAGCTATAGTGGTTCGCCATATATAGGATGGGGACAAAACTTAAATAATCAATTAGGAAATAATCCATTTTTTTTTGGAAAAAACATTTTTAAGCTTTACGATGATCCGTTTTATATTAGACCAGCTAATCCACCACTTTACCCAAATCCCACACCACAAGAAGGCGACGATACTTTAACAAGGCCAAAGGCATTACAACATTTGAATTATGGAAATGTTAATTTTTCAGGAGGTCATTACCATTTTATCAGTCATGCAGACCACGGCGCCCCATACCAAATCGGCGTTTCTAGTTTAAAACATGGAGACTTATTATATAACAATGATGCCGATATAATGAGTAATGCCCCTTATTATCAAATTATGTTTACAGTTGCTTGCGAACCCGGTGAAATCAACAAAGATAATTTTGCCGGGCATTATATCCAATCACCAACAGGAGGGGGCGTAGCGATAGTAGCTAATTCAGGTTTTGGTTGGAGTGGTTACTCTTCTGAATACCATGATGTTGAGTTTTTTAGAGAAGTCTATAATTCAAACAATTTAGGTTTGTCATTTATATCATCTCAAATATCTTATATAAACACTTGGAATAATCAGGATGTGCAAAAAAATATTACCTTATTCGGCGATCCCACCATGCAAGTTTGGACAGATGCGCCGCAAGATATTACTTTGTCTGTACCGACAGATGTTAATATAGATAATGGCACAAACAACCCCTACACGGTACAAATCAATGATCTGGACGAACCGGCGACCATTACGGTTTATAAGTATAATGAGATGAATCACCAAATAGACGTATATGGCAGTCAAACGGTTCCGGAACATACCACTTCTGCCACTTTTTATCTGCAACCGGATACCGAAGGAGATTTGACCGTAACCGCCACGGCTAAAAATTATATTCCGGCTACGGCTACGACCCATATCCACTTGCCGCAAGCCCATTTATATGTTATCAATACGGCTTTTAATGATGCCAACGGCAACGGTGCCATAGAACCGGGAGAAACGGTGGATTTAAACTTAACTTTGACCAATTCCGGCGGGACTACTATTGATAATGTCCAAACGGTTTTAGAACCGGATACGGCATTATCCGGCTTGGTAACCGTAACCCAAGCCAATGTCAATGCCAACGGTAGTTTTGCACCCGGATCACATCAAGCTTTGAGCGGCTATCAATTTCAAGTCGGGAGTAATAGCACTATGCCGAGATATTTAAAATTTTGGCTCAATATTACCGGTACCTATAACAATAACTCTTACCAACATCGGGATGAGATTTATTTGGATATGACAAATACGACTTTGAGTTTGGGAGCCCAAACGGTAACAGATACCAATAATAATATCATATTAAACGCCAATTTTCAAAATAATGTAAACTATAACTTGGAAATCAAACTCAAAAATGAAAACAATATTGATATACAAGGCATTCAAGCTGTTTTAAGTGCCGATGACCCCAATTCAATAGAGGTATTACAAAATAGTAGTACTTATCCCATAATAAATGCGAATAGTCAAGCGGCAAATTCCAATGTTTTTAGTTTTAAAATCCTACAAAATAACGGGAGTTTGCCAATGACTTTAACGGTTCAAAATCAATTCGGACAAAGTCAAACTTTTCATTTTGACTTAATGGAACCCTATCCGGTTATTTTTAGTGTAACACGTGGTGAATTAACGGATATAAACGGTAATGTGGTTGATATAGATGATGTACAAGAGAATACCGAATATAATTTACGGCTTTGGATTACTAACAATAGTTTTGATGTTCAAAATTTAAGTGCAACCATTGATAGATTTGGTTTTGTAGGTTTAGTGCAAAATGCAAGTACTAGTGCTTTTAGTATTAATCCTTTTCAAATTACAGCTAATAGCCAAGATTTTAAACTCACATTTTATGGTGTTGACCTATCATATTTTAATCCCAAAATTAAACTCAATATCAGCAATAATACCAATGAAAGTGAACAATTTACAATTGAACTTATTAAACTATTAAAAGGACACAGAAAAAACTTCAGGTTCACTTCTACTGATCACTCTATTAAGCTGATGTGGGCGCCTGCATTCGGTTCTTATCAGGGCTATAATATTTATAGAAGCGATATGATAGACGGACCTTATACCAAAATAAATGACCGGCTGCTAACCGGTTCGAGTATGTATGAAGATACAGATGTTGAAATGTCACACACCTATTATTATAAAATCAGTGTCGTTACACCCAAAGGGAATGAAATACCTTTGGATAAATTGCTGACGGCACCGGATTATGAAGATGGTCGTGTTCAGGGCTATAAAGCATGGACCACTTTACCGGTACAAACCGGTTTTCCGGTACAGCATGCGCTAAATCCGGGGAGCACCACAGCACCAACGCTATTAGACATTAATGGCGATAGTCATAAAGAAATATTTGTTGGAATGATAGATTGGCGGGATGCAACAGTTGAACAAGGCAGATTATTAGCTTATGACTCTCAAGGGCATGAATTGTTTAATATTGATGGGAACACGACCAATCTGGAAGGATTTGCCTTATTGCCTTATGCCTTGCGTAGCAAAGCGGGACTATATGATATTGACGGTGACGGACATGCCGAAGTTTTTGCGATGTCGAGAAATAACAGCCCGGAAGAAGGCAGGATTTACGGTTTTCACACCATCGACACCCACCCCAATGACAATCTGGATGCGCCGGATAAGTTATGGGATAATCAAGAGAATTATATCAATGTAGCGATCAATGGCAATCATCATCGCTCACTTCAACCGCCGGTCTTAGCCGATGTCAATAATGATGGGGTTAAAGAAATTATTATGCTGGACGAACACCAAAGCATTCATATATACAATAGTTTGACACAGGAGGAGTTGTATAATACACAAATAAATGGTTTTTGGTTTTCGGAAACCGAAATGGCCGTAGCCGATTTAGACCATGACGGTTTTAAAGAAATTGTATTTGTGGTTCAAAAAGACCTAAACCATAACAATCATAGTGCTGTTTATTATACGCATTACAATGGTACCGATTTTGAAACTGTTTTTGTAAAAGAATTAAATGGCACAATATCAAATGATTGTATCAACCGAAATATTATTTTAGGTGATATTGATCCGGAGAATCTTAATCAGAATCAGATGGAAATTTTTGTAATTGGCGTAGATAGTGCAGATCCGGCACCACAATGTATACCTCATCAATATAGTCTATATGGTTTACGCATGAATGGAGATTTTATTTCGCCTCAATGGAATAGTAGTAACAATCCTAATTTGCAATTCGATAAAGTGAACGGTCTATCTATGGGGGATGTCAATGGAGATGGTAAGCCCGAAGTAGTTGTCGCCAACGGCTCACAAGTAAGTATTTTTGACCAAAATGCCAATAGAAGCAACATCAACCTATCCGGCAATGCGATTGGCGAACCCATTATCGCCGATGTCGATACTGATGCCGATATGGAAATCGTGATCAATACGGGACATTTCTTAGATGCTTATAATGCGGACGGCACCCTTTGTGGCGGTTGGCATATCCCCGGATTAGATGCCAATAAAACTTTTGCACAATCACCCTATGTGGGTGATATTGACAATGACGGCAAAAATGAAGTAGTCATAGCCGATAACGGTGCGACTATATATGCTTGGAAAACCACCGGAGATGCTGATAAAATTGAGTGGGGAACAGCCCGTTACAATGCGCAAAATACCGGGGCTTACGAGTCTTTAAACCAAATGGATTTAATGGTCAAAGATTCACCTGACGACACGGGTGTAGAACCCAATACCGTTACGCAAAGATTTTGGGAAAGCGAAGATATTTGGATACGCAACCACGACGATGGTGGTACCCAACATGAAAATCCGGAATATGATCCCAGCCATCCGGTCTATGTTTATGTTAGAGTTACCAATCGAGGTGATGTAGCTTCAACGTCTCAAGAAAAATTACATTTATATTGGGCAAATGCCAATACGGATTTGGAATGGCCGACCCCGTGGGACGGACAACAAACCAATAATAATAATGCCATAACCGGCAATGAAATTGGCGTCATAGACATTCCGATTTTGCAACCCGGTGAACAACGGATTCTTAAAATGCCTTGGCACATTCCAAATGTAGATGATTACGACCAAAGCCCCGCCGGTACTTGGCATTTCTGCTTGTTGGCACGTATTGCGTCACCTAATGACCAAATGACCTTTACCGAAACAACCGATTTACCGGCAAATGTCGCAAACAATAACAATATTGCTTGGAAAAATGTAACGGTTATTGACGTTGACCCCAACCTACCCGATAATTTGCTGTCAGGTTCCGTAGTTATTGGTAATTGGTCTAATTCATCCCATTTGTACTTTTTAGAATTGGTGAAAGATAACAGCGAATCCGGCAATCCAATCTTTAAAGAAGCGGAAGTCAAACTCAAAATGAGCCCCAAATTATATGAGGCTTGGAAACGTGGTGGCAAAATTGCCAAGGAATTGGAAAGCACCAATGACGATAGAAAAAAAATTGTAAAAGGAAATAATGTACTGTTAAAATATTTGGCTTTTGACCCGAAAGAATTCGGAGTGCTGACCCTAACTTTCAATTTCTTAACCAAAAAGATAACGGCTAAAGACCGTTATAAATACCACTTGATACAACGTGATGCTCAAACCGGCAAAATCATTGGTGGTGAAACTTTTATCATCCGGAAAAAACCCAGACCTATCTTTATAGCCGATGCGCAAAATCAAGAAGTAGATAAAGGTGACTTGGTTACTTTAAGTGCCGAAAATATTGGAGAAGCAGCTATTTATAATTGGTATGATATGGACGGTAATTTGGTCTATCAAGGTAAAGATATGGAAGTCTCCGCGGATATGGCTAAAAAATTCAAATTGGAAGTCATTGCTACAGCTGATGGTTTTAAAGATTATAAGAATGTGGAAATCAAACTCAAACCGAACAGAATTGTTAATCTGACGCCTAATCCGGTCGCTAATAATTTGAAAGTTAGTTATAAAATCAATAAAGGCAGTTCCGCCTATTTGATATTAATCAATGTGTCCGGCAACAATGAAGTGGTCGGCAATTATGTTATAGATGTCAGTCAAGACAATATCAATATTGACATGTCCCATTACCCTGCCGGCGTGTATTCGGTAGCTTTGGTAACCGATGGACAGGTAACTGATGTCAAAGAATTGGCTAAAAATTAAAGTTTAATAAATGTCATGATATAAACCGTTTCGATATTTGTCGGAGCGGTTTTATGCTATTATTGATTTGAAATCTATTATCCAACTGATTTCAGTTTTTGAAATTTTTTGCTAATTCGCCGGGGCATTTCTATTTTACAAACTACCATCTGTTTATCTTGCATCTAAACCCTAATGTCAGATGTCCCCCTTAATGATTAAAAGCATCATTCCCTCGTGTGTTTAAAGATTATTTTTAATCATATCAGTTTCAACTTTTTACTTTTAACATTTTTTCATACATTTGAATAAATAATTTTTTATGATTTCATTTATCAAAGGAAAGGTTTTTGATTTGACCCCAACTTATGTCGTTCTTGACAACCACGATATAGGCTATCATATTGCCATATCACTCAATACCTATTCAAAAATCAAGCCTGATCAAAGCCTGCTTCTATATACGGTTCAAATCATTAGAGATGATGCCCATTTATTATACGGATTTTTTGAACCGCTTGAACGGGAGATTTTCAAATTGTTAATTTCCGTTTCCGGTATCGGCGCCAATACCGCTTTGCTTATTTTATCCGCGATGACCTCTAAAGAAGTACAGCAAGTTATTGCCAATGAAGATGTTAACGCCTTAAAATCTATTAAGGGCATCGGCACCAAAACGGCCCAACGCGCCATTATCGAACTCAAAGACAAAATTTTAAAAACATATGATATCAGTCCGGAAAGACTGGTCAATAGCATGGCTTCACCTGTCAAAGATGAAGCGCTTTCAGCTTTGGAAGCATTGGGATTTCCTAAAAAACGCAGCGAAAAAATTATAGAACAAATTTTGAAAGAAAATCCTGAAATTAGTCTTGAAAAGACAATAAAAGAAGCGCTTAAACGTTTTTAAATTCTAATAAAAGCTATTCAATGAAAAAACATTTTTCATTTTACATCATACTCTGTCTTATTTCCGCTT
>WGDF01000317.1 GCA_015493405.1 Flavobacteriaceae bacterium | reverse complement strand
GGTAAAAAACTCTATTTTTCTTCTGATATGCCCGGTGGCATGGGACAATCCGATTTATATGTGGTCGATATCAAAGGGCATAATAAATTTAGCAAACCTGTAAATTTAGGGCCCAATATCAATACGGAAGGTCGTGAAAACTTTCCTTTTATCAGCAGAAAAGGCGATTTGTATTTCTCCTCTGATGGACATTTAGGACTAGGCGGTTTAGATGTTTTTGCCTGTAAAAACGTCGATGGTCGATTTTCTAGACCCCGTAATCTTGGCGTGCCTCTCAATAGCGGAAAAGATGATTTCGCCATTTATATTGATGATGATACCAAAGATGGTTTTATTTCCAGTAATCGAACCGCTATTAGAATCGGCGATGATAATATTTACACCATTAAAAATATCAAACCGGTCTGTGATGTTTTAATCTCTACCGATGTTACCGATGCTAAAACCGGTAAAGCGATTCCGCAAGCTTCTGTCACCTTGACTGATAAAGACGGAAACCCGATCAAAACAAAATTAACGGACAATAATGGCCATGCCGACTTCTTAGTTGAATGCAATCAAAATTTTGTAATCGAAGGAAGAGCAGAATCTTATGAAAATAACAAGGTTTCGGTCCCGGCTACAGATGAAGAAGAAGTCGCTGCCAAAATAAGTCTTAATCCCATTGAAAAAATCATTACGATTAAAGAATTGGATATCAATCCTATATATTTTGATTTTGACAAATGGAACATCCGGCGTGATGCTGCATTTGAATTGGATAAAATCGTAGAAGCTATGATGAAATATCCCGAATTAAAAATCCATATTGTGTCACATACCGATGCCAGAGGTTCTAAAGCTTACAATCAAAAATTGTCGGAAAAAAGAGCCAAATCAACTATGGAATATATCATATCCAAAGGTATTGATGCAAGCAGACTTTCAGCCGAAGGTAAAGGAGAAACCGAACCGGCTGTCAATTGCACCCATTGCACCAAAAAACAATACCAACTCAACAGACGTTCAGAATTTTTGATTGTCAAAGAAGATCAATAGATTTTAGTTTATTTTTAATTTGAAATAGCCCGATGCACTTCGGGCTATTTTTTTTGCTCTAATGAGAAGGAAAAACTAAGCTTTATTTATTTAATATGTGGCGATAACGGTTGCTATCATTCAAAATGTCCTTAGCTTTTAAAATGATAGGATCGTGCATCATATTATACCGGATTAAACCGGTTTGTTTAAAATAACGATTGGCCAAATCACGACTAAGTTGGGCTAAAATATAAGATTTATATTGTTTTAAAATCAATAAATCCGAAGATTTATAAGCCTCAAGTAAAGCTTGATATGCTTTTAAAATAGTTTGATTCTGCTGTTCCTTTTCTGCTTTTTTATAAGCATTCCGCAATAATTTTTCAGCTGTTGTTTGTGGATGAAGTTTTTGGTCTTTTAAATATTTTAAAAATAAGTCAAAATCTTGTCCGGTCAATTTGAAATCGGTTATATTTTTCGGTTGTGGTTGATGAAAATAATACCAAGTCGCAAAATCAAACAAAACACCCTTATTTTCTAAATCTTTAATCAGACTTTCTTTTGTTTCATTTTGCAGTTCAATATCCGGTACTACGCCTCCTAAATCGTGAACAGTGCGTCCATTAGAAGTTTTGTAGTCTTTCTCACTCAAATTTTGACGCATCAACAAAGGTTTGCCGTTTTTATCGCGGTGCCAATAATCTATTTTTTGAATTAATCGTCCCGAAGGAATGTAATATTTTGAAATGGTCTGCTTCATATAAGTGCCGTATTTAACCTTAAAAGTGCGTTGCACCAAACCTTTACCGTAAGTTGTGTCACCTATAATCACAGCGCGATCGTAATCTTGCAAACTCCCCGACAAAATTTCTGAAGCCGAGGCCGAATGATTATTCACCAAAATAGCAATCGGGATTTGCTCGTCGATAGAAGGATTTCTGGTCAAATATGTTTTGTTATATTTTTCAAATCTACCTTTAGTTGTTACGACAATTTTGCCTTCCGGAATAAAAAAATTGACAATTTTAATCACTTCATTAAGCAAGCCTCCAGGATTGCCACGCACATCAATAATTAATTTTTTGGCCCCTTGTTTTTTTAAATCCAGTAAAGCTTTTTTAACTTGTCGTGCAGCTAATTGGTTAAATTTGACAAACCGAATATAACCAATATCGCCATCGAGATAGGTTCCGGTAACGGCATTCAATTTAATATCCGCCCTTTTAATCTTTCGGTCTATGGTTTTACCGTTTCTTTTAAGCGTTAAAGAAACGGCGCTCCCTGAAGCACCTTTGAGTAAATTTGAAGCAACTTGAGGCGATAAATCAGCCACCTTTTTTTGTTCTATGGCCCATATTTCATCCCCGATTTTCAAAGCTTCGGCTGCCGGAGAATTATTAAAAATATCCGTTACAACAATCGCTTTGTTTTTAAACCGGATATGAATACCCAAACCGCCGAAATGGCCTTCTTGACGCATTTTTTGATTTAAAATACCTTGCTCATCGTAAAAAGTAGTAAAGCGATCCAAACCATTGAGCATTTTTCGGGTGTTTTTCTGAATTAAGTCCCCAAAATTAATCTCATCAATATAATTAGTGCTGAGTTTCTTGAGCACATCATTATATATTTCCATCTGTTTGCTAATCTCAAAATAAGGATTTTGAGCCAAGGTCAATCCTGTAACAAACAAACTTAAAACAAACCATATTTTTTTCATATCAAAAGGCATTTGTGCAAGCATTTCAACAAAATTTCTGCCATTCGAAATTTTGTTTAAAATTGATTATATTTAAAACTTTAAAATTAAACAATTTTTATCAATGCACCCCGATGAACTTTACTATTTACTAGCCTTACAAAAAGTTAAAAATATCGGCGATATCTCAGCCAAAAAACTCTTAAAACATTTTGGCTCGGCACAAGCTATATTTGAAGCCGCCAAGAATAACCGCATTGATATTCAAGATATCGGAACGGTCATGATTAACAGCATCAAATCGTTTAGAGACTGGCAAAAGGTTACAGCCGAAATCAAATATTTGGAGCAAAACAAGATTCAAGTAATCAGTATTTTTGATGACAATTATCCCTATAAGCTTCAACATGCGCCCGATGGTCCCATCTTATTTTTTTATAAAGGGGAAGCCGATTTAAATCAATCCAGAATAATCAGTATAGTGGGCACTAGAAATATCACACCTTACGGCAAACGAATGGTGAATGAAATTATTGAAGAATTGGCGCCATACAAACCTTTAATCGTCAGCGGTTTGGCTTATGGTGTCGATGTCGAAGCACATCTGAATGCTTTAAAATATAATTTGCCTACTGTCGGTGTTTTAGGTCATGGATTCCAGCGTATCTACCCGAGTATTCATCAGAAAATAGCCCACAAAATGCTTGAAAAAGGCGGTCTATTAACAGAATTTTGGCACTCGGATTTGGTCGATCGCAATAATTTTTTAAAACGTAACCGCATTGTGGCCGGTTTATCTGAAGCCACTATTATTATTGAATCCGGCGAAAAAGGCGGTTCATTGGTCACAGCAGATATCGCCAATTCATATAATCGGGATGTCTTTGCCGTTCCGGGCCGCGCAACTGACCGCTTCAGTATTGGATGTAACAATCTGATTAAACGCAACCAAGCAGCCCTGTTAAGCAGCGGACAGGATCTCATTGATATGCTGCAATGGTCTTTGGAAACCCCAAAATCTAAAAATCCTCAACTCAATTTATTTGTCGATTTGACTGATGAAGAACAACAAATTTTCGATTATTTACAAGAAAAAGGGACATCTGCATTAGATGATTTAGCTTTAGAACTTAAAATGCCGATTTCTAAAATAGCACAATTATTAATGACAATGGAATTAAATGGCATTTTAACAAGTTT
>WGDF01000316.1 GCA_015493405.1 Flavobacteriaceae bacterium | reverse complement strand
ATCGGGCGCAACAAATGATTCAAGCCTATCGCTTATATACATTGGCGCTCGCCGGTAAACCCGAATTAGGTGCGATGAATCGCTTGCGTGAAGTAACCAATTTGTATCCGGCGGCACAATGGCAGCTTATAGCAGCTTACGATTTAGCCGGTAAGCACAATGTTGCCCGTCAAATGATGCAAAATCTGACGACACAAGTGCCTAAATACCAAGAATTAGCTTATACGTATGGCAATTCCTATCGTGATGAAGCTATTATTTTACGAACTTTAGTGCAGTTGAATGAATTGGGCAAAGCCAAAAACTTGTTAGATCAAATTACAGCCGATTTGTCATCCGGTCGTTGGCTCAATACACAAACTTTGGCTTATGAATTATTAGCAGTTTCGTCATTTGTATCAAAAGGCAATCATGAACCGATGCAATTTGATCTTCATATTTCAGGTAAAAAGCAATCTGTCAAAACAGCAAAAACTTTGGTGCAACTTCCGGTTAGCTTCCGGTCAACCGGTGCGACTTCGGTTAAATTGTCAAACAACGGCAAGCAAAGGTTGTTTGTCAAACTTTACAATACTGGCAGACCTTTGGAAAGTCCGGATTTGGCAACCGCCAAAAACTTGATAATGAATATTAATTATTATAATGTATCCGGTCATCCTATTAATATCAATCAAATTAAACAGGGGACGGATTTTGTTATTGAAGTGACCGTTAAACATCCGGGGATACTCAAATCTTATCAAAATATGGCATTGACACAGATATTTCCTTCAGGTTGGGAAATTACCAACAGTCGTTTGGATAATATTTCCCGATGGAAATCCGATAATTTTACCTACCAAGATATCCGTGATGACCGTGTGATGACCTATTTCGATTTAAAAAGGGGACAAAGCAAGACTTTTCGTTTGATGGCAAATGCATCTTATACCGGTGAATTTTATTTGCCATCGATTAAATGTGATGCCATGTATGACCATAATATTATGGCAGTCAGTAATGGGAAGTGGGTTAAAATTGTTCGTTAAAGATAGATTGTAACTTTTGTATCATATTGATTTTGTGTAACTTATGCGTCATTTGTGATATTTTTTGGCATAGATTTTGTAATATGTATCGGCATAAACAAAAAACAAGAGATATGAAAACAAATGTTAAAACAATGCTTAAAACTTTATTCCTAATTTTAGTGATAGGAAGTTTTATGACAGCTTGCAACAAAAAAGATGATCAAGCAAAAGTAGCTGTTCAACTGACCGATGATCCATTTCCTATGGGATTTGTTGCCGAAGCCAACATTCAAGTGACAAAAATTGAACTCAAAAAAACAGATGGATCTTATGTAACCGTTTTTGAAGGTAGTAAAACCGTCAATATGGTTGATTATACCAATGGCTCTACAACCGAAGTTGCTGTTAATTCTGTTCCGGAAGGGACTTACAATGGTGCCAGAATCACTATGGGAGATGTTTCTGTTAAATTGAATAATAACAACACTTTTAATTTTAATGGTTCTGCTAACCACCAAGTAGAAGTGGGTATTACGCCTTCTTTGGAAGTCAGCAATGGCGATGAAGGTGATTTATTATTCGATTTGGATTTGTCTGATAGTTTTGATTTTTCCGGAAATTTTATGGGAAGTTGGATTAGTAATATCGCACAAATAACCGGTATCGATAATTTTGAACCCGACTTTAGAGCGGTTGCTTTAGATCAAACCGGTTCGGTATCCGGACAAGTCGTTGATGCCAATGGCAATCCGGTTGCCTATGCCTATGTTGAAGTAAAATATGATTACAATGGAGATGGTGTTCCCGATTCAGTTTCAACCATTGCCAAAGCTGATGGCACTTTTAAAATCATAGGTTTGCCTCAAGGTGCTTATGAACTGAAAGCTGAAACTGAAAATAACGGTGATGCAACAGTTGGTTCTGTTAATGTATCAGTTCAGCATAACACAACGGTTAATGTAAGTGTGCAGTAAGATAATTTGCAGCTATTAAACAAAAAACTGTCCGATTTTTTTCGGACAGTTTTTTGTTTTTTAAATTATTTTTCTGGTCATATATATCGCTAATCATCATATAAGAAAATTTAATAGAATATCTATTCTTCTTATTATTTTAGATTTAAATTTGTAGTATGAATAATTAAAAAAAATCTGATGAAAATAGTTCTTTCTCCCGCCAAAAAACTGGATTTGACAACGGCTTATCCATCTCTTTCATATACTAAGCCGCATTTTTTGGATGATGCTTCAAGATTAATCAATGTCATGCGAGAAAAAAATCCGGATGAAATTAAACAATTAATGAAATTGTCAAACAATTTGGCACAATTGAATTGGCAACGATATCAGTCTTGGCACAAAGAGATAGATGCTTTGGCCCGACCGGCAATTTTCACTTTTAACGGCAATGTTTATGATGGCCTAAATGTTCGAAATTTAGCATCGGACCAACTCTTACAACTCAATGATAAACTGCGAATTTTATCGGGCTTATATGGGGTATTGCGTCCTTTTGACTTGATTTATCCTTATCGTATGGAAATGGGTACCAAATTAAAATTTGAGACTTATAAAAATTTATATGAATTTTGGCGCCAAAAGGTAACCGGTTTTCTTAATAATGAAATGCCTGAAGGTGATTTCTTGGTTAATTTAGCCAGTCAAGAATATTTTAAAGTTATTGATAAGAAAAACTTTAAGCATCCGATTTATGATATTGTTTTTAAAGATTATAAGAACGGCACCCTTAAAATCATCAGTTTATATGCCAAAATAGCTCGGGGTCTGATGACACGATTTATCATTCAAAATAATATCAATTCACCGGAAGAATTAAAACTATTTGATACGGATGGTTATCGTTTTGATGCTAATTTATCTTCGGAATACGAATTGGTTTTTACTCGATAATCGTTTTATTTAGATTTCACTTTTCGAAACCATTTTTTGAGTGGTTCATATTTTAACCATAACCAAACGCTCAGGCCGCTTACTGTCATACCACCTAAAATATCTAGAGGGTAATGTACGCCAAATGCTAAGCGACTATAAGCTATCAGAATGGCCCATAATAAAAATAGAATGGAAAAATAACTTTTTCTAAGTATAAAAAAAACGGTAAAAAATAGCGCAAAAACTTCTGTCGTATGACCGGAAGGAAAACTGTAACCGCCACTATCTATTAAAGGAGTTGTAATTAGTTTATTTATTTCGTAAGGTCGTAATCGGGCAACGCTAATCTTTAATAAAGCGGTAATCAAAGCTGTTATGCCATTAACAATAAGGGCATTGGCTGCTGCATATAAGTAGATTTGTTTTTTGTTGAAAAGAAAGACGATAACCAATAATATCAGGAGTGAGAAACTGATATAGGTCGCATGTTCTGTGGCCCATCTTAAAAAATTATCTGCACCATTATAGCGATGCAGATAAATATATTGTTCAAATGAGCGGTCTAAATCTAAGATTTGTTTGATCATAAAAATTAATTGTGCTGTAAATAGGTTTCAAAATAGCCGATTTCATTCAAGGTTTCTTTCATTTTGCGATAGGTATCTGTTATGTCAAAGTCTAAACCGATTGACATTCTGATAAGACCATCCGACAAGCCCATTGCGGCTTGTTCTGCTTCGGGGACTTCACTGGATGTGCCTTTGCCGGGTGCATTAAACAGGGTTTTGTAAAAACCTAAACTTACAGCTAAATAGCCTACATTTTTATCTTGTAAACGCTCCATAAATTCCGTAGCCATTTTTCCGGTTTTCAAATCTAAAGTAATCATACCGCCGTAACCGAATTCCGGATGCATCATTTTAGTATATAATTCATGTTGCGGATGAGATTTTAAGCTGGGATATTTTATTTTCACGCCGTCTTTTGACAAATGTTCTGCCAAATATTGGGCGTTTTTACTGTGTTGGATCATTCTAATCGGTAAAGTGCGCAGATTTTTTAAAACTTGTGCCGAGCGCAAACTATCCATCACGGGTCCTAACAACATACTACTGCCGTCATTTACACTTTTCAGGTCAGTGATAAATTCATGACTGCCGCAAATAACACCACCGACCGTATCATTAGTTCCATTGATAAATTTAGTCAAACTATGTATGACAATATCGGCTCCAAGGTTGGCGGGTGTAAAAATTAAGGGTGTAAATGTGTTATCAATGACTAATTTAACACCATGTTTTTTAGCTATTTTGGACAAGCCTTCCACATCGGCCAATTCGAGTAAAGGATTACTCAATGTTTCGGCATATATCATCGTAGTATTGGGTTGGATAGCAGCTTCTACTTTTTCTAAATCTGTGATATCAACAAAAGAAGTTTCAATATTGAATTTAGGAACCCAATTTTTTAGAAAAGCATACGTGCCACCATAAATAGTGCGACTGGACACGATATGATCACCTGCATGAGCCAATTGTAGGATAACAGGGGTAATGGCACCCATACCGCTACCGGCAACATTGGCAGACTCGGTATTTTCCATTTTGGCTAAAGCCATACTTAAATAATGATTACTCGGACTGGTATGACGGGAGTACAAATAACAGCCATCGGCATTGCCCTCAAAAGTATCAAGCATAGTTTTGGCTTTCAAAAAGGTATAAGTAGCTGAGTCTGAAATAGATGGGTTAACGCCGCCGAATTCTCCGAAAAATTGTAAATTTTGTATTTCTTTGGCAGGATTATGTTTTATTTTTGACATGGTTGGTGGGTTTATTAGATTAATAATGATAAGCTAATTTACAATTTTTTTCTATTCCGGAGGCTTTCATAGGTCAGGAAAGCAAACAAAAAGGAATCTGCTTTTAAAAAATAGTCCTATTCATTAGAATTTATGCCGTGGTTTTGTCTTAAAATCTGATTTTTAGAGTTTAATATTGGAATCAAAGTTCTTCAGAATGAATAGTTTTATATACTACCGGCAATAATTCACCTTTAACCAAACGGTATTGATCAATTTGT
The DNA here is from genome assembly GCA_015493405.1 of Flavobacteriaceae bacterium. Taxonomy (GTDB): domain Bacteria; phylum Bacteroidota; class Bacteroidia; order Flavobacteriales; family Flavobacteriaceae; genus WGBX01. The sequence continues at coordinate 8,625 of WGDF01000316.1, read as the reverse complement.
TCATCAGTTAAGCTTTGGCTAAAATCTATAATATCCACTTTAAAACCGATACTTTTGAGTTTGTCAAAGTAATCGTGTCCATAAATTCGAACATGATCATATTGGCCGAAGATACGTGTGCGCTCTTTAGGGTCAGTAATACTGTCATCTTGAAAAGTTTGACGGCGATTATGATCCAATGGCACTTGAAAAATGCCAAATCCACCGGGTTTCATTACTCTGAAAAGTTCTTTCATAGCCAATGTATCATTTGGAATATGTTCTAAAACGTGGTTACAAAAAATAACATCAAACGTATCATTGTCAAAGGGTAAACGAGTAATGTCAGCTTTGATATCTGCCAGAGGCGAATGCAAATCCGTGGTGGTATAATCTAATAGCGTTATTTTTTTAAACCGTTTGTAAAATGCCTGTTCCGGAGCAAAATGCAAGACCTTGTAAGGCTTGGTAAAGAAATCGGTTTCTTGTTTCAAATAAAGCCACATCAAGCGGTGGCGTTCTAAGGATAAAGTACCGGGAGACAAGACATTTTCACGTATATTGACATAACCATATGGTAAGAACTTACGATAAGATTTGCCGTTAATCGGATCTGTATAACGCTTGCCGCGATAGTAAATATCCAAAATAGGCTGAGCCATTTTACTGAGTTTAATCAGTAGGGGACGTGGAACGGTGTTTAGTATTTTCTTTAATAGACCCAAATTGTTTTAATCAATTGAAAAAACATTATGGAAAGCAGCTTCTTCATCGGTTTCAATACCCAAAACATCATAGATGTACTGATAAGTTGAGAGCAACTCTGGCTTGCCGTCAATTAAAGCAACATCGTGTTCGTAATGTGCCGAAGGTTTACGGTCGGCCGTTAAAATAGTCCATCCATCTGACAACTGGTTGATGCGGTGGGTGCCCATATTGATCATAGGTTCAATAGCCAAGACCATTCCGTCTTTAAATTTTTTACCACGCCCGGGACGCCCGTAATTGGGGACTTGCGGATCTTCGTGCATTTTGCGGCCTAAACCATGACCAACCAATTCACGCACGACGCCGTAGCCATGTCCCTCCGTGTATTCTTGAATGGCATGACCAATATCACTGACACGCTTGCCGGATTTAAACTGTGCCATTCCTTTGTAAAGTGAAGCTTTGGTTACGGCCAAAAGTTTCTTCGTTTCTTCAGCAACTTCTCCCACTTCAAAAGTATAAGCATGATCGCCATAGAAACCATTCATCAATACGCCGCAATCGACAGAAATAATGTCGCCGTTGCGTAAAGCTTTGTCATTAGGAATGCCATGAACAACTTGATCATTGGGACTCATACAAAGTGTATTGGGAAAATCGTAGAGACCTTTAAAACCCGGAATGCCACCGTGATCTCTAATAAACGTTTCTGCCAGATTATCCAGATATAATGAGGTAACTCCCGGTTTAATTTCTTGGGCCAACATACCTAAAGTTTTAGAAACCAATAAAGCACTTTGACGCAAAAGTTCTATTTCTTCTCTGTTTTTTATTTTAATCATTTTTCATTTATGGTTTTGTCGAGCAAAGATATCAATCTTTTTTCGGATGGACGTGGGGCATCAGCTGAAACTATTTTACCATTTTTATCGAGCAAAATAAAACGCGGAATGCCATCGACCACATATTTTTTTAAGAAAGGCATTTTTTTATCAGTGTTAATCAACTGCCAACCCGATAACTTTTGTGTTTTAAGCATTTGTGCCCATTTGGCTTTATTGTCATATACATCGAGACTGACAAAATTAATCGGTTTGTTTTTGTATTGTTCTTTTAATTTGTCCAAAAAAGGAATTTCGGCACGACAAGGGGCGCACCAAGTCGCCCATAAATCAATATAAAGTGGTTTACCGGCAAAATCTTTGAGATGATATGCTTTACCGTTGCTGTCATATGCCGTAAAATCGGGCGACGGAACCCCGGGTTGCATTGCTTTGATATTGTCATATTTAATTTTTATCTCGGCTTTATATTTCGGATTTTTTTCTATTTGATTGAATAAATCATAGAATTTATCCAGATTTTTAGTATAAAGTAAATTATAGTTGGCTTCTTTATAAGCAAATTCGTTCACAAATTTTTGATCTTTGATTTTTTGGGCTACAAATTGCAATTTATCATACGAATCTACTTCTTGACCTTTGACCGAAAGCTGGTTTTTGATATAATCGTTGATGTAAGAAATAGCTTGGGGCAACTGTTTAATCAAAGTATCATTGATTTGAATGTCTTTATAAGCTTGTGGAAAATTTTCCGAGACTTTATAATCATTATTATGCGTTAAGTAGCGTTTAACCATAGGGTACCGGGAAATTAAACGGGCTTTTTTAAATTTATTTCGTAAGGCTTCCAAAGCTTTGAAGTCCTTATTATGAACCATTTTCAACAAGTTGTCATAAGCGGTTGCTATGCTATCTTGGAGTTTTATAAAAGCTTTTTCATCTAGATTTCCATAAAATTTATAGTTGGTTTTTGGTTTGAGTTTAATATCTAATAACATTTTTTGAGCCAAATAATTATTGATATTTGCCCCTCTTCCTTTATAGATTAATTGCTTATCAAAATCTTTAAAATCGGTTTTTATTTGCAGATGATCTCCCGGTTTGAGATACAACCATGTATATTGATTTCCGGCATTTAATTTATAATACCCTTTGGGGAGGTTTAGTGTGTCGGAAAATTTATCGTTTTGATCTAATTTAAGCAAAACCGGATTTTGGTTTTGAGCATTTAATAAAACAATTTGATGATCGGGGGCATTCTTAATCATGCCCGATAAAATTTCAGCTTTGCTTTCAGTTTTGTTTTGACAAGCTGCTAATCCTAGAGAAATAAATAATAATAAGAAGAATTTTTTCATAGCGATGTGTGTTTTGGTTGGTGTTTTTTCAGGGCATAAAAGATTAAAATGATTCCAAATAGTAGCATCGGAATGCTAAGCCATTGTCCTTTGTCCAAGCCTGTTTCCAATAATAATTTGGCATCTTTATGATCTTGAGGTTCTTTATAAAATTCGATGAGGAGTCGGATCAACCACAATAAAGTGAAAAATATGCCGAATAGCATTCCTTCATATTTTTTGAGATTGGTTTTCCAATAAAGATACAACATTATAAATAATAGAGAAAAATAGGCGCCGGCTTCATACAGTTGTGTCGGATAGCGCGGAAAATCTTCACCGAGTTGCTTGAAAATAAAGCCATAATTAGTGCCGGTAGGCTTGCCGATAATTTCCGAATTGAGCAAATTGCCAATCCGAATCAGCGCAGCACCGATAGGGATGGTCAAGGTAATGCGGTCTATGATCCATAAAAAAGAATGTTTGCCTTTGAGATATTTTCTCCAAAACAGCCAGACGGCCAGAAATATGCCGATGGCGGCGCCATGACTGGCCAAGCCGCGAAAACCGGTAAATTTATAACCTTCGGCGGTTTTGACTACCGGTACTAAAATTTCAATCAAATGCTGTTTGTAGTAAGGCCAGTCGTAAAAAAAGACATGGCCGAGTCGCGCGCCCAACAATGTCCCGATTACGACATAAGTCAATAAAGGGTCTAATAGATTGGTGGAGAGTTTTTCATTTTCAAAAATCTTTTTCATAATATAATAACCCGCTATAAATCCTAAGATATACATCATACTGTAATATCTGATGGTAATGGGGCCTAAATGTAATCCGATGTCAGGATTCCAAACGATACTGAGTAAGGTCATTATGGTGTTTTTTTGGATAATTTTTTGGTTTTCAGGGCTTCTTTACTTGGTACGGGATCATAACCTGAACCTCCCCAAGGATTGCAACTCAAAATACGTTTAATAGACAACCATCCACCGGTAAATAAGCCATGTGTTTTTAGAGCTTCTACTGTATAGTGGGAACAAGTAGGCGTGTAGCGACAATTGGATCCCAATAATGGTGAGATGACATATTGATAAAATCTGGTCAACCAAATAAAAGGTTCGGCTAAAAATAAAGCAACTTTTTTAAACACGTATTGATAGTTTTATACAAAAATACATTTTTTATCGACATATAACTTTGGTTTTGTAAAAGCTTAACATTGTTTTATAAAAAAATTTATGAGGCGGATGGATATTGGCTCTATATCGATTTAAGTGGGTAACACATAAAATAATAATGCTACTCCGACGTCCTTCAGGGTTATTCAATTTTTAAGAATCCCATAGGGGTGATATATTTTATAAATGAATAAAATCCATTAAGCCCCGTAGGGACGAAATTATTTAAAAATGATAGTTGCTATACATTTGTGATGCTTAAAACTAATATATTATTACCCACACAAAACAATATAGAGCCGGATTATTTACCGGATACTATCATTTTTTGATCTGATTTTTTGATCTTCTTCTTTTATTCTTTGTAATATTTCATTGTTTTTCAGTTTCTTAAGATTAACTAAAATAACCGGCGACAAATTTTTAATAGGATTGTAAAGCGTGCTTTCATTTAGCGTTTTAGGTTTAACCAAAGGGTAGATTTGGTTGCCTTGATCAAACAGCCATAGTAACAGACTCAAAATAACAACCTTTATCGCAACGGAAAGTGCGCCTCCTGCAATTCTATTGAGGAAGCCCAAAGCAACGGCATCCAAAAATTTATCTAAAATCTTACCGATTAAATGCAGTAAGCCGAAAACAATAATAAAAGTTAAAATGTAAGCAATAATTTTAAGTTGTGCCGGATCTTTATCCAAATAAGCTCCGAGTTTATCTACCACTAAATAAGAAAAATGAATGGCAGCATATAAACCTACTAGGATTGAAATAAAGGAAATCAACATATAAATCAGTCCTTTTTTATAACCGGAATAAAATCCCCAAACTAATATGATGATGATTGCAATATCGATAAAATTCATGCTTTTGTAGTTAAATCGTTATTTTTTGTTGCTGTTTCGATAGACTCATTTCTAAAAAAAGTCTATTTTTGTCGGCAAGATACAAAATTATAACAAATGAGATTAAGCAAACTATTATTGATTTTAGCCCTCGTTACGGTATTCGGCTCCTGTAAACATCAAAAGAAAAAAGCCGATGGCAAGTCAGGAGAGACCAAATTGGTGCAGAAAGTTATGTATGATAAAGAAAAAAAACATTTCAAATCTGTTAAACAATTGACCTTTGGCGGGGATAATGCTGAGGCTTATTGGAGTTTTGACGATAAAAAATTGGTTTTTCAAGCCCGTAACCCGCGATGGCATGTGTCTTGTGATCAAATTTTTGTTATGAATGCCAATCAGCAATTGGATAGCGCCACAATGCCGAAAATGATCAGTACCGGTTACGGCAGAACGACTTGCAGTTATTTTATGCCCGGAGATTCCTTGATTTTATATGCCTCCACTCATTTAGGCGACAAAGCTTGTCCTCCTGAGCCCAAAAAGACCAAAGGACGTTATGTATGGCCGGTTTATGATACTTATGATATTTTTGTAGCGGATTTAAATGGAAAGATTATCAAACAATTGACCAATACCCCCGGATACGATGCAGAAGCTACCGTCTCTCCCGATGGTAAAAAAATTGTTTTCACTTCGACGCGTAGTGGCGATTTGGAATTATATACTATGAATATTGATGGGTCTGATGTCAAACAAATTACCAATCAATTGGGTTATGATGGCGGTGCGTTTTTCTCACCGGACAGTAAAAAATTAGTTTTCAGATCATCAAGACCTAAAACGCCTGAAGCTATAAAAAAATATAAAGATTTATTGGCACAGGGTTTAGTAGAACCAACCCATATGGAAATTTATGTTTGCGATGCCGATGGTAGCAATTTACACCAAGTAACCCATTTAGGCGGGGCAAATTGGGCACCGTTTTTTGATCCTAGTGGTAAAAAAATTATTTTTTCGTCCAATCATAAAACCAAATCTATACCATTTAACTTATATATGATCAATTTGGATGGCACCGGCTTGGAACAAATTACTTATGATGCAGTTTTTGATGCTTTTCCGATGTTTTCTTATGATGGTAAAAAATTAATTTTCGGTTCAAATAGAAATGATCGTGGTACGCATGATACCAATCTTTTTCTGGCTGAATGGAAAGATTAAACACAAACAAACAAGTTACATTAAAAAAAATCGCTTTAATTAGCGATTTTTTTTATTTTATATGTTAAAGTTATCATCAATTTTATGTTAATAACTTTAAATAAAATAATTTATTAAGTTTTCTTTTATTTTTTAAATTAGCCTTTGAAATTAAAATCCTAACTATGAAAAGAAAAATTAATTTTTTTATTTTGTTTCTGTTGTTTATCTCAACAGGTTTTGCGCAAGTTACAACGTCCACATTGAAAGGACTTGTTAAAGACAAAGACGGCCCTATGCTTGGAGCTGAAGTTTTGGTTATTCACGAACCAACCGGTACTAAAAATGGTACCATAACCCAAGAAAACGGTCGTTTTATTTTGCCTAACTTACGAATTGGCGGTCCTTATACCGTTATCGTCAAATATGTCGGTTACCAACCGGTAGAATTGCACAATATTTATCTGAAATTAGGGCAAACTGAAAAGATTGAGGTGTTTTTAAAAGAAAGCAATAATGCCTTAAAAGAAGTGGTTATCAATGTAAAAGATAATGGTCAGGTTGCTGCCAAGGATAAAAATGGGCCGGTTACCAGTATCGGTCATAGAGAATTGGAAACCTTACCGACCATTTCGCGATCTGCTAAAGATTTTTATCGTTTGGAACCCTCTGCCAGTGGCAATTCTTTTGGGGGACGTAATGATCAATACAATAATTTTTCATTAAACGGCACAATCTTTAATAATCCTTTCGGATTAGATGCTGCTACGCCCGGAGGACAATCCAATGCACAACCGATTTCATTAGATGCTATTGATCAAATCCAGGTTTCTACAGCGCCTTATGATGTTACTCAATCCGGATTTACCGGTGCAGCAGTCAATGCTGTAACTAAGAGTGGAACGAATAAGTTTCACGGTACTGCCTTCGGTTATTATCGGAATCAAAATATGACGGGTGCCGTAAATTTAGGCAATACGACTTTAAAACCCGATTTGAAACAAATGCAAGGTGGCTTTAGTATCGGTGGCCCTATTATCAAAAATAAATTATTCTTTTTTGCCAATGCAGAGGTTGATGATCGAACTGATTTAGGTTCTTATTATATTGCCAATGCGCCCGGACGAACTGGGGACAATGTATCTCGTGTAGCAAAATCTGATTTGGATGAAGTATCCGCATTGCTAAAAAGTGTGGGGTATGAAACCGGCCCTTATGAAGGCTATTTGCATGACACTTATTCTCAAAAGGGTATTGTTAAATTGGACTGGAATGCAACAGATAATCTTCGGGTATCTTTTATCTATAACCGTTTGAATGCTTATCGCGATTTAAATGCACACCCCGATGCCATTATGCACCGTGGCCCGGATAAAACCGTTTTACAATTTAGAAATTCCGGTTATAGAATCAATAACAATATAGATTCCTATTTAACCGAGGTTAATTGGAATTCGAAAGATGGTAAACTTTCTAATAAATTCCAAGCCGGTTATACTTTTTTCAATGATTATAGAGATCCTTTTTCTACGCCGGCACCTGTCATCAACATTTTTAAAGATGGTTCCCCTTATATTATTGCCGGTCATGAACCTTTTTCCATTCATAACAGTTTGACCCAAAAAGTTTATCAAGCTTCTGATATTTTCAATTATAATTTGAATAACCATACATTTACACTTGGATTTAATTTTGAAAAATTCAGTTTTGTTAATTCTTTCAATTTGTTTGGCTATGGCTTTGATTTGTTTGGCGGCTATACGATGCAACAATTTAGAGATGCTATAAATGATGGAACCATTGCTCAAAAAATAGCCAATGCCAAAGCAACTGATGCAGCAGGCAACTGGAATATTACCAAATTAGATGTCGGTCAATTGGGCACTTTCTTACAAGATGAGATTCAAGTTAACGACTATTTTAAATTTGCAGTAGGCTTACGTGTAGACAAGCCAATGTATTTTAATACAGAAAATTATATCGAAGAAAAAATTGCCGAAGCCGGAAGCGATTATATTATGGAAGATTTGACTTGGTATGATGAAAACGGAAAACCCTTACATTACAGTGCCAAGAATTTGCCATCTCAAAAATTATTGTGGTCTCCGCGTTTTTCATTTAATTGGGATGTGAGTAAAGACAAATCAGCTGTTATTCGCGGTGGAACCGGTATTTTTACCGGTCGTTTGCCTTTTGTTTGGATTGGCAATCATGTGGCTAATCTCGGTCGTTGGTATATGACGCCTGTTGCCCCTGATTTCAAATTTCCCCAAGTTTGGCGTACCAGTATTGGGGTAGATAACAAGTTTAAAAATGGCTGGACCACCAGTGTTGATCTAGCCTATACCAAGGATATTAATGCTATGATGGTTAGAGATTATGGTTTAAAACCACCCACAAGTACTTTAAACAGTTCAGTTGACCCGCGTGAAGTTTATACTTATAATGATTATGTTACGATGCAAGATGGCGGTTTTGCCGGTATTCCTGCGCATTTATATACATTTACCAATACTACTTTAGGCGAATCTTT
>WGDF01000315.1 GCA_015493405.1 Flavobacteriaceae bacterium | reverse complement strand
TGGTCATTCGGGACGGTTTACGGTACCCAAAACAAATTAACGGTGCTGATTCCACAAATACAATACAGTATTGCCGACAATTGGGAAATGGACATTTTCGGACAATCCTTTTTTGCGGATATTCCAAATATACGTCAGAGAAATATACTTACTTTTAGGTTGCGGTATAGTTTTTAGACTTTATTTTATATGCCTATTGTTAGTTCAAAAAAAAACCTATCTTAACAAAATATATAATAAGGGTTGATCTATGTGAGTTACCTGCAATATCAACCGAAAATAAAATACATATGAATAATATAATAACAAAAATAATACTGTTTTTTTTTAGTTCTATACTTTTTAGTAGTTGTTGTATAGAAGATGATAACATCATACCTAATCAAAAATTAGACGTTTTCGTTGCAGGATTTGAAAGTAATGGGACTAAAAATGTTGCAAAAATTTGGAAAAATGGAATAGCAACAGATTTATCTGATGGTACTCAAAATGCAACCTCACAATCAGTCTTTGTAGATATGGACAATATATATGTAGTAGGATTTGAAAATAATGGTAGTAAAGACGTTGCAAAAATTTGGAAAAACGGAATAGCAACGAATTTGACTGATGGTACTCAAAATGCATCTGCAAAATCTATATTTGTTAAAAATAATGATGTTTATGTTGTCGGCAATGAAAATAATGGGACTAAAAATGTTGCGAAAATATGGAAAAACGGAATAGCAACAGATTTATCAGACGGAACTCAAAATGCATATGCTATATCTGTATTTATAGAAAATAACGATGTTTATGTTGCCGGTAGTGAGTTTAATGGAACAAAATGGATTGCAAAAATATGGAAAAATGGAGTGGTAACAAACTTGTCCGATGGTAATGAAAATGCATATGTAAAATCCTTATTTGTTAAAAATAATGATGTTTATGTTGTCGGCAATGAAAATATTGGAAATGACCAAGTTGCAAAAATATGGAAAAATGGAATAGCAACAAATTTATCTGTTGGAGCACAAGACGCCTCTGCGCTATCTGTTTTTGTAAAAGATAATAATGTTTACGCCGTAGGGTATATACTCGAAGATAATAAACGAGTTGCAAAAATTTGGAAAAATGGAGACGCAACTAATTTATCTGATGGAACTCAAAGTACAGTAGCACGAGCTGTATTTGTTAAAAATGATGATATTTACGTTATAGGTAATGAATTCAATGGGGTTAAACATATTGCTAAAATTTGGAAAAATGGAGAAGCAACTAATTTATCCGATGGAACTGAAGACACATTTTTAATATCAATATTTGTTTTAGAGTAAACTATTATAATCATAAAATAAAGAATATAACAATTTGTATAGTTGACAGCTGTTGATTGCTAACTCAAAAGTTGGTTTCATTTAACAAAACTTAGTTCATAATCGATAAGTTAGTACTTTTATACGCCACTAACCATACAAGTAGTTGTTGGTACATTAAACAAAATCAAAAAGAATGAAACCGACTTGATTAGAATAATTATTAATCATACAAAGCCTGCCCCACTTTGGTTGAGAACCTTGATATTAAAATAAAAAAAGCGATGAAAAATACAAATTATTTAATACTGATATCTTTATTTCTATTAAGTTGTAAAAACACAATTCAATATAATGATCCCATCCCAAAACACGATACTTTAAAAATAGAATCCATAAAAGTTGGGGAAACAAGAATTATAAATATTTGGACACCGCCTATGTATAATATTGGTAATGAATCATTTCCTGTATTATATATGCCTGATGGCGGTATTAAAGAAGATTTTCCGCATATTGCGAATACACTAGCTAAACTTATTAAACAAAAAGCCATTCAACCTATTATTCTTGTAGGCATAGAAAACACCGTCAGAGGCCGAGATTTAACCGGATATTCAAAAATTAAAGAAGATGAACAATATTGCCCTTTAACAGATGGCGCAAAAAACTTCCGGTCATTTATCACGCAAGAACTAATACCGGCAATAAATAGTAAATACCGAACATCCAATAAAAAAGGAATTATTGGAGAATCTTTAGCCGGACTTTTTGTAATGGAAACATGTATGCAACATCCTGAAATATTCGACTTTTATATTGCCATAGATCCTTCTTTATGGTGGAATGATCATTACTTAGTAAAAAATGCGGATAAGCTTTTAAGAAAATTTCCGGATAAAAAAATAAAACTTTGGTTTGCAGGTTCAAGTCTGGAACATCATAAATATTCTATTGCACAATATACAAATCAATTGGCAAAAATTTTAAAAACTAATACACCTAATCAATTACAATGGAAATATTCTTACGAGCCTAAAGAAAAACATAATACTATTTTTAGAGCAACGAAAGTAAAAGCATTATTATGGGCGTTAAACAAATCATAAATTGTGATTAAAATATAAAAAAGAAAACAGTTTTAGGGCCAAAAAAATTATTTCATTAAACTAAGTTTGCACCAGATTAAAAAGTAATTGTTCTGCATTATGTGTACAAAAGCCATTTATTTCAAATAGAAAAACGGGCAGCTGAAAAAGGAATCATTTTTGAAAGGCTTACAATGTACACACGAAAAGTAGACACCCGAAAAAACTATAAAAGGTACGGGGAAGATGAATAAATAAAAGCAGAGATTATGACCTTTAAATCAATACGTCGTTCAGGGCAAACGCACCATAAAAAATAAAATATTTATTTTAGCCCCGTAGGGGCGTCCCGTTTGTAGTGGATAAAATGTTATTAAAATCCCATAAAGCCCCATCGGGGCGACCTGAAAAATTGTCAATAATCAACGTTACAGGTTAGTCCTACGGATCTATTGGATATCATTAATTCATCTTGCTACAAGCGAGACGCTCTTACGGGGCTGATATTAAGGAATTGGCAAGTCATTATTTTTGGTTATATCAAAATTTGATAAAATTCTTGAATAAAACCAATATGGTGCGTTTGCCCTGCTTCGTCAAGCACATTTTGAGATTTAAATTTAAAAGTCGCTTTATAATTGACCGGGTTAGTTCAGCAATTTTTGATAGTAATGAAATTTGTATTTCGAATGGGAATCGGGATAAAATATATGAAATAAATCATCGAGTACAAAATCGGGATGACTATATGAATCTTCAAAATATAAAATCCCATTGCCGGCCCCTTTTTTAAGATTATAGGTATAAATGCGGTCATTCTTAAAAAAATCAAAATCTTTAATAACGGGCATATTTGCGATTAAAGCTTGGCGGCTGACAATCATACCGGGATTGAGCCACACAGAAGCTTCGGGCATTTTCAGTAACACATTTTCATAATTTAAAGTCAGGCTGCCTGAGTGCCGGTCATTTTGCCAGAGATAGATACCACCGGCATCTTTGATCAGTTGAGCAGCATAGCTTTTGCCGCCGGGAACAAACCATTTATCTCCAAATAAACCACCTTGTAATACTTTGGGTTTGGCCGAGGTGGTAGTAATTTGTGTCTTAATCCGGTTGTATTTTTGGGCAATGGTATTAAAAATTTGATCTGCTTTTTTTTCTTTATCAAATAATAAGCCAAAAAGTTTAAGCCATTCGGCCCGTCCCATCGGCGTCGATTCCATCCAATCGGCATTGTAAATGACGGCGACACCTTCCTTTTTATAGAAATCATCATCATTTTTTTGGCGGTCGCTACTGAAACGCATAAGTAAATCAGGCTGGAGTTTTAAAACTTTTTCAGTATTTAATGCGCGCCCATTTCCGATTTCTTTTATTTGACCTGAGGCGACCAATTGTCTAAAAACGGGATTTGAAATATAATTGGTGTTCGGAAAGCCGATGAGTTTTCCGGTTAAGCCCAATAACTGTAACGGGGGTAAATGCGTGGTTGAGGTAACTACAATATTTTTTAAAGGAATGGTGATTTGCTCAAGATTTTTTAAACTATCCGGAACTTTATCATTTTGATGTTTTAAAATATAATCAAAAGCCGGCGCATTGGGAAAAGCACCGGTAATTTTTAGTCGTTTGAGGGTACCATAATCATACAATTGAATATGTTGGGCATATTTGAAATAAGGCGTTTGATTTGAATTTTTTAGGTCCGATTTTTGACTGTTTTGACAAGCAAAAAATAGCCCGAAAAGTAAAAAGATATAGAAGTGTTTCACGGACTATTTTTTAGGAAATTTCATTCTATAATCGACACTAACTTTACCTTTGGAGATATTTTCGAGTTTGCGTTTTAATAATCGTTTTTTAAAAGCGCTCAAGTGATCTGTAAATAAAATACCTTCGGTATGATCGTATTCATGTTGAATGACGCGGGCCAAAAGACCATCAATCTCTTCTATATGTTTATTAAAATCACGGTCGTAATATGAAATTTTGATTTTTTCATGTCTGGTAACATCTTCGTTTATACCGGGCAAGCTCAAACAACCTTCATTAAAGTCCCATTCTTCTCCGGTTTCTTCCAAAATTTTTGCATTGATAAATACTTTTTTTCCTTTGAGTTGCGCTTGTTGCTCGGGTGTTAAATCTTCTGAAATTTCAGAAAAAGGCTCCGCATCAATGATAAACAGTCGAATGGATTTGTCAATTTGAGGAGCTGCCAACCCCACTCCGTTAGATTCATACATCGCTTCAAACATTTCATCTATTAAAGTCTGCAATCCGGGGTAATCCGGCGTGATTTCTTGGGCAATTTTACGTAAAGTGGGGTGGCCGTATGCAAGAATTGGAAATTTCATAAATAATAAATTTTTATATTGCAAAGATACGATGATAGGCAAACAAATAAAAATCTTATTTAAGCGGTATTCATTTTAGGAACCTAATTTAGGTTATTTGTATAAATAAGACTGTAAGATAAGCGCGGCGCTGACTTGATCAATCAAGGCTTTATTACGCCTTTTTTTCTTTTTAACGCCACCTTTTAACATGGTGTCAAAGGCCATTTTTGAGGTATAGCGTTCATCTTCCCGAATAACCTTAATATCAGGGTATTTTTTTTTAAATTTCTCAATAAACTTTAAGATATCTTGTTCAATGGGGTTAGGTAAACCCTGCAGGTCTAAACTTTCGCCAATCACTATTTTTTCCACTTTATTTTTTGAAAAATAATCTTGCAAGAAATCCCAGAGGCGTGGGGTTTCAACCGTTGTGAGACCGCTTGCGATTATTTGCAAATCATCGGTTTCAGCAATACCGGTTCTTTTTTTGCCGTAGTCTATACCTAATAATTTACTCATACGGCAAAGATACAGATAAAAATGCTCATGTTTTTTAAATCACTTTGCTTATCTTTGACTTAAATTCTAAACTTATGAAAATTAAAGATGTGCTTGATATTATAGAAAATTATATTCCATTGGATTATGCTGAAGATTTTGATAATGTAGGTTTGTTGGTGGGCGATGCTAATGCCGCTTTAAAAGGTGTTTTGATATCGCATGATACTTTGGAAAGTGTGGTTGATGAAGCCGTTCAAAAGGGTCTAAATTTAATTGTCAGTTTTCATCCGATTATTTTTTCAGGATTAAAATCCTTGACCGGACGTAATTATGTAGAACGAACCGTGATAAAAGCCATTAAAAATGACATTGCCATTTATGCGATGCACACGGCTTTAGATAACCAATATTTTGGGGTCAGTGGTATTTTGGCACATAAATTAGGACTGCAAAATCAAAAAGTTTTACAACCGCAAGCCAAAACTTTGCGGCAATTGGTGACTTATGCACCGGTTGCCAATGCCGAAAAAGTGAGAAAAGCTTTGTTTGAAGCAGGCGCCGGAAAAATAGGAAATTATGCAGAATGTAGTTTTAACATTGAAGGTGCCGGCACTTTTAAACCACTCGAACAAGCCAATCCATATGTGGGCGAGCGGGGAAAACGGCACTATGAAAAAGAAGAACGTATCAGTGTCATTTATCCCAAACATTTGGAATCTAAAATTTTGAAAAACCTGTTTGCGCAACATCCATATGAAGAAGTCGCTTATGAAATATTAACTTTACAAAATAATAATCAGGAAATCGGTTTGGGAATCATAGGTGAATTAGCGGAACCGGTTGACGAAAAAGCTTACTTAAACAGCCTTAAAAAGCAATTGAATTTGGCTTGTATTCGATGCTCTTCTTTACGCAACAAACCAATTCAAAGGGTGGCTGTATTGGGGGGCTCAGGCAGTTTTGCTATTGGAGTTGCAAAGGCAGCTCAGGCGGATATTTTAATTACCGCAGATCTTAAATATCACGAGTTTTATCAAGGTGAAAACCAGATGGTACTTGCTGACATCGGTCATTATGAGAGCGAACAATTTACAAAATTGTTTTTATTTGAGCTACTTACAAAAAAAATTCGTAATTTTGCAGTTGCTTTATCAGAAATAAATACTAACCCTATCAATTACCTTTAAAATATGGGCAAAACTAAAGATTTTACAGTAGAAGACAAATTAAGATTAATATATGATTTGCAATTAATCGATTCAAAAATTGATGAGATTAAAAATACACGTGGCGAATTGCCTTTGGAAATCCAAGATATGGAGGATGAAATCCAAGGTTTACAAATTCGTAAGGAGAAGATTCAGAACGTGATTGATGTGCAAAAAGAAGAAATTGCCAAACGGAAATTGGCCATTGTCGAAGCTAAAAAATTGATAGACAGATATACCGAGCAACAAAAAAATGTGCGAAACAATCGTGAGTATGAAGCACTTTCCAAAGAAGTTGAGTACCAAGATTTGGAAATCCAATTTGCCGAAAAGAAAATGAAAGAAGCTCAGGCTGAAATAGAAAAGCAAACGCAGAAGATAACGGGTTATACTTATGAAAAGGATGGTAAACCGGTTGTTGTTAAAGGTATAGATGAGATTATCGGGCAACGTGAGGATGATTTGAAACACAAACGTGAAGAATTGGCTGCTTTGATGAAAGAGACTGAAAAACAAGAAAAAATATTGCATAAAAAAGGTGAGGAGATAAGAGAAAAAATTGAGCCACGTCTTTTAAGAGCTTATGATCGCTTGCGCAAAAATTTCAAAAATGGTTTAGCGGTGGTTTCTATTGAACGCGGCTCATCGGGCGGCTCATATTTTACCATTCCGGTTCAACAACAATTGGAAATTCGTACCCGTCAGAAAATTATTATTGACGAACATAGTGGTCGTATTTTAGTCGATGGCGATTTGGCTCGCGAAGAAAAAGAAACAATTAATGAAATGTTTGATAATTTGTAAATATTTTTTTAAAAATAACTAAAACTGTCCAAATCTCTATTTGGGCAGTTTTTTTTGAAAAGCTATGATCACCAACCCATCTATTCAACAATATATTGAGCATTTAGTTTCGCCGCAATCGGATTTATTGGCCGATTTAGAACGTGAAACGTATCAAAAAATGGTTTTACCCCAAATGATAAGCGGACATTATCAAGGGCGTCTATTGCAATTTTTGGCGCAGTTAAAACAAGCTGAAAACATTTTGGAAATCGGTACTTTTACGGGTTATGCTACACTTTGTCTGGCTGAAGGCTTAGTGCAAGGAGGGCAAATTATTACCATTGATAAAAATGATGAATTCCAAGCGATTCAAAATAAATATTTTGAACAATCTGCTTACCGGTCATCCATTAAACAAATTTTGGGGAATGCCCGTGATATTTTGCCGGATTTACCGGGGCCTTTTGATCTGGTTTTTATAGATGCCGATAAACGTTATTACCCCGAGTATTTTGAAATGATTTTGCCTAAAATGAAAAAAGGCGGTTTAATTTTAGCAGACAATGTTTTATGGTATGGTAAAGTTGTCGATCCGGCAGCTAAGGATGCAGAGACGCTGGCACTGAAACAATACAACAATTTATTGGCAACAGATCCCCGTGTAACTGCACTTATTTTGCCGGTACGTGATGGGATTTCCATGGCCTTGGTAAAATAATACCAAAAACAAATATTTATTAGTCCAATAAATCGAATATTCCAATTTATTTTGGACTAAAAAACAATTCCTTTTGGAATAATTTGATTTATAGTTTAAAATTAATACCATAGCCAACCTGAATATCAGGCGCATTATCAACTAAGAAATCTTCTCTAATATAAAACCAATAGGTTATCTCGTTTTTTTTGAAAGTAAAAATCAGATTATTAGCCGTTATTGTTCTATATAAATGCGAAATAGTAAGATGCCAGTGGGGCGTAACTCTTTGACCGGTTAATACCATATAATCAAAATCATGAGGTCTGTTATAGGCAGATTGAATGGTATAAGTGGTGCTGATGGCAAAGTATTTATTTGCGCTTATTTTTTTTTGATAATGGATTGCTATTTCTTGTCGGTAAAGTAAATCTCTATTGCTGAGTAAGACACCGGGCGCAAAATGCCATATTTTTGGTGCTAAAATATTTGAATT
>WGDF01000314.1 GCA_015493405.1 Flavobacteriaceae bacterium | reverse complement strand
ATACAATAAAATAATGCTGTCGGGCTGTCCTAAATTTAACTGAGAAATACTATTTTTATTGTATTTATGGACTTGCAAAATTTCGATATCCTCGATATTGTGTTCTGCTTGGGTTGTTATGATTTTGACCCGCCACCCATTTTGTTGGAGTCGTCTGGCCAAGGATAATGAAATACTATCCAAACTGAAAATAACGGCATCATGTTTTATTTCGCTTGCTTTATATACTTGCTTTTGATGGGCTTCCCCTACATATTTTATAGCCCATTTGAATAAAGGCGGTCCTATAATTTGATTGAGCACAATAATGGCAATAATAATGGTTTCAAACTCATGACCCCAAGATGGAAAGGCTTCTGAAACCATAGTGGTCAATCCGATGGCTACGCCGGCTTGTGTAACATAAGGCATCCAAGCAATTTTACCATATTTGAAAGGTTCTTTGGCCCACCATGTTCCCATAAAGCCACCGATGACTAAGGTTAGAATGCGAAGGCTAAACAATACTAAAGCAATCCCGATTACATTTATTAAGGTTTGTAGAGAGAGCGAATCGCCGGTCAAAGTAAAAAAGACAATATAGATATAAGGGCTGATTTTAAGGATTATCTCTTCAAATTCATGGTTGAATTTGGTGTAATTGGTAATATAAAAACTGGCAATTATGGCAATGAGCAGAGGCTCCAATTCCAAATGATGTCCGGCTAAAGCAGCTTGATGGCCGACCCAATGATTGAACAAATAGATACTGTATCCAATTAGAATGATAAAACCGGCTTTAAGATTGAAATGCAAATTGGTTTGTAATAAAGCTTTTAAAGTTTGGCCAAATGCAAATCCTAAAAGTATGGATATTCCGATTTCGAATAATAAAATGAGTAGAAAAGTGAGGTTTAAGGCTTCACCGTTAATCATCGTTTTAACAACGGCAAAGGTGATTGCAAATAAAATAATGACCAAAACATCAATGACGACAGTAACGCCCATAGCTGTTTTGACAAAAGGTCCGCGGGCGCGCATTTCATTGATAATGGCAATGGCTGATGAAGGAGAGCGTGCTACGAAAATAGTGCCGAATAATAGCGCGACAGCCAATCTGATTTTGAAATTGAAAGCAGCCATAAACGGAATATAATCCGCCAGTAATAATATAAACAGAAAACTTAAAACAAAAGTGATAGAGAGTTGTGCTAAACTCATCCATTTGATACTGTTCAAACGGCTGCGCAATTCTTCCAAATGCAGTTCGGCACCGGCAGAAAAAGCAATGATTGCCAAAGCTATTTCATTTAAAAAATTGAGTTTGGGTAACGCATAATCAGGGATAAAACTCAAAAACGAACTTCCGGCCAATATGCCGGTCAAAATTAAACCTGTTATAAGGGGAAAATGAATTTTTTTTTGTAAAAATTTAGCAATTTCGTAGGCTGCAATAGCAACGACAAAAAAGCCAATCAAATATTTGATCAAATCAGCGTCAATCATTCCTTTCGTTTTTTACAAAAATACATTTTTTATTCTAATAAATTTAAAGGACGAAACACCGGTTCGGAGCATAATAATGCCGTTATAGGTTTTGACTTTCGTTTTTTATAGCAATCTATATTTTGGATATAAATATCAAATTATCCTGTGACAATGAATGCTAAAGTTACTTTTAACCCTTTTTCAGTACAATTCTTTCGGCTTGTTTTTTAACAATTTTATCAAAATATGATTTTAGTTCTTTATAATATTCGGCGTAAATAACAGGCTGATTTAAGATATAGGAACTGGTAATCTCCAGACTGTTATTTTTTTGTTTTATGTCATATTTATAGCTCCCCATATTATGGCTTAATTGATAAGCTTGATTGGATGGGAGCTGAGTGACCTTATAATTTTCAGGAATTCTAAGAATGATTTTTTTGACAATAATACGCGGGTAATTGAAAAATATTGGAAAGTTTCTCGTTTCCGATTGGAAAGGATTTTTGCTTACAGATGAAAAAAGTAAAGGTGAAATGTATGTTTTCGGTCCTATGGTTTCAAAAAAAGCATCCGTATCAAATTGTATAATTTCAGAAACACTATTGCCGATTTTTTTTAAATTGTTGATCCGATATTTCTGGATTTCAAGATTCGGATATTGCTCTTCAATGAATTTTTTTTCTTCATTTTTGGTCTTAGCAGCAATTTTGTTTCTATATTCATAAGCTACATAATGATCCATTTTTTTTGTAGCAATACCTGAAATGGAGGCGCCGTCAAATTTAGCATTTACGGTAATTAATTCATTGCTATAGTCTTGAGGAAATAAATATATTTCTTTAGAATTACCGTTTTTTTCAATCAATCTGCCGACAAAATTCAGATCACGTTCAGGCAATACATTAACATTGCTATTAAATTCGGTTGCATCCAGTAGGTCATAACCTTTGGGTGTAGGCACAGCGGCAATGACATAATTGAACCCGTTCAAAGTCGGAAATAACGGAATCCCGTGTTTGACAGTGCTGACTAGAACAGGAAAGGCATTTATACCGCTTTCATTAAGCATATTTACAAGATTAAGGTTGACATCTGCCACATTTCCGACCCCTTGTTTATAAGCCTTGATCACTCCTTTATCGGCTAAATACCCATAATCACCATTCCATTTAATTTTGCTCTTGGCATAACGGAGCACAAAATCCATACGTTGTTTTTGATCGGGCATAACCACAGCTAATGAGCCTAGTTCTTTTTTAAGATAACTTCTTTTTTTGAGTTGTTTCCCAAAATTGGGATTTTTATAGCTTGTTTTAACGACATCATTCCATGTTATGGCATAATCTTTCTTAAAATCAGGTAAATGAATGCTGACTAATTCTAGCTTTAATCCGCGTCTATAATTTTCTATATTGCCTGAATAAGGTTCATCGGTCAGTGCCGGCACATTATTCAAAGTGACTTCAAGAATCGTTTCGGTTACATCCCATGTGCTCGGTGTTGTGAAAAAGTTACCTTTGATTAATCTTTTTTTTGTGCTTTGTTTGATCTCGTACTTAGCATTACCTTTGGTAAAATAGCGAAATCTAAAACCGCCGGGAAAACTAAATTTTGTGTAAACTTTTTTGATGGGAATATCTTCTTGTAGCACGCTTTCATCGATATAATGTAAAAAAGGAGAAGATTTGGTATAAGTCCATTCAACCACCGATCCCGGTTTGATATTAGGCATCGTAAACTTTACGGCTTTAATATGTTCAGAGACTTTTTCTTTATATATATTCGTTTTTTCAAGCTTGGTTTTTACTATTAGATTGTTATAGAGATTATAGGTAAAAGCAGTTAGTTTAGATAGAGTTTCTTTCTGATCCTTGTTATAATATAACTGAATATTTTGATTGACATATTTAGCGCCTTCCTTATTGTATATTTTGATCCGTTTAAAATAGACATCTCGTAAAACCACACCATAATTCAAATCTAAATCAATATATGTTATCCTTTCAGAATATAGTATGGCAGCTGATGCTGTTGAGTCAATAGGACATTGCTTTTCTTTTAATTCGGGGATACTGACTTTACCAAATTTATAATTTTGAGCCGGGCTCATTTTGAAAATCAGTAAAAAGATGAGTATTATAATTTCTTTTTTCATAGTATAATTCTAGAATCTCTCCTTTAAATCAGAGATTTATAAATGATTAAAGTCAAAAAAAATGAATATAAACAAAGATATAAAATTTATCGTAATTTAAATTGTTGGAAAATAGGAAATAATAAAAAGAGATTAATAATGCCGGTTGTTATCTTAGGAAACTCATTGGATTATAATCAAACAAAAACAGCCGCCATTTATGTTGGGCGGCTGTTATTTTCATATAAGATAAATCTATTTTTTCAAGACTTCTGCTATTTTTTTACCAATTTCGGCAGGTGATTCAACCACATGAATACCATGTTCTTTTAATATTTTCATTTTGGCTTGTGCCGTATCGTCTTTACCACCTACAATTGCACCGGCATGCCCCATAGTTCGACCTTTAGGAGCAGTTTGTCCCGCAATAAAGGCCACAACCGGTTTTTTATTGCCGGTATCTTTGATATATTTGGCTGCTTGGGCTTCTAAATTACCACCAATTTCGCCAATCATAACAATTGCTTCGGTTTCGGGGTCATTCATAAACATTTCTACGGCATCTTTGGTTGTTGTGCCGATAATAGGATCACCACCAATACCGATAGCAGTAGTAATACCCAATCCTTGTTTGGCAATTTGATCTGCAGCCTCATAGGTCAAGGTTCCGGATTTGGAGACCAAACCTATTTTACCTTTTTTAAAGACGAACCCGGGCATAATGCCGACTTTTGCTTCTCCCGGAGTGATAACGCCCGGACAATTGGGCCCAATCAAACGGGTGTCTTTATCACTGATATAGTCCATTACTT
>WGDF01000313.1 GCA_015493405.1 Flavobacteriaceae bacterium | reverse complement strand
AGCGCATTGCTATAAGGTAAAAAACCCGATCGGTAGATTTCATCTGTTTCCGCAGCTTCATCTTGACGGCAATAGATAGCATAATTAAAGGTGTAAGTATTGTAATCAACGAGGCTTTCGGAACGGAATATTTTCATGATTATTAAGATTGGATATATGTTGGACGCATTTCTACTTTGTTTTAGCATTAACGCAAACCTGCTTTTTATTCAGTGATCCGCAGATGAAGCTCTTCTAATTGTTCTGGGCTTATGGTATCAGGAGCTTCAATCATCACATCACGGCCGGCATTATTTTTAGGAAAAGCAATAAAATCTCTAATAATTTCTTGTCCGCCCAATATAGCGACCAATCTGTCTAAACCAAAGGCCAGTCCCCCATGTGGTGGTGCGCCATATTCAAAAGCATCCATCAGGAATCCGAATTGTTTTTTGGCTTCGGCGTCACTGAATCCTAATAAACCGAGCATTTTGGCTTGCATGGCTTTGTCATGTATTCTAATAGATCCACCTCCGATTTCATTGCCATTAAGCACCAAATCATAAGCATTGGCACGTACCTTTCCGGGTTTGGTATCCAATAAATGGGCATCTTCGGGTTTGGGGGCCGTAAAGGGATGATGCATCGCATGAAAACGACGGCTTTCTTCATCCCATTCTAATAAAGGAAAATCAACGACCCAAACGGGCGCAAATTCATTGGGCTTGCGCAGACCGAGTTGTTCGGCCATTTCCATACGCAAGGCGCTGAGTTGGGTTCGGGTTGGCGTTAAATCACCGGACAAAACCAAAATTAAATCGCCCGGCTTGGCACCGGTAATTTCTGCCCATTGTACCAAATCGTCGTGATTGTAAAACTTATCTACAGAAGATTTGAAACTGCCATCTCCGTTATATTTGACATAGACCAAACCTTTGGCTCCGATTTGCGGTCGTTTGACCCAATCGGTAATTTTGTCTATTTGTTTGCGGGTATAACCGGCAGCACCCGGTACGGCAATACCCAAAATAGCTTCTTGTTGATCAAAAACCTTAAAGCCCTTACCTTGGGCAGCTTGGGTCAGGTCGCCAAATACCATACCGAAACGAATATCGGGTTTGTCATTCCCATAGCGACGCATTGCTTCTTCATAACTTATCCGGGGAAAATCTGCGAGTTCCAATCCGTGAATTTCTTTGAGCAGATGTTTGGTCAATCCTTCAAAAGTATTTAAGATATCTTCTTGCTCAATAAAAGACATCTCACAATCTATCTGGGTAAATTCGGGTTGTCGGTCGGCGCGTAAGTCTTCATCTCGAAAACATTTGACAATTTGCATATATTTGTCTATTCCGCCAACCATTAAAAGCTGTTTAAAGGTTTGCGGCGATTGTGGTAAAGCATAAAAATGTCCCGGATGCATACGTGAGGGCACCACAAAATCACGTGCGCCTTCAGGCGTTGATTTGATCAAATAAGGCGTTTCAACATCTATAAAACCTTCACCTGCTAAATAGTTCCGTACCAATTGACTGACTTTGGAACGAAAAATCAGGTTGTTTTTAACCGGATTGCGCCGGATATCCAGATAACGGTATTTCATCCGTAATTCCTCACCGCCATCGGTTTGATCTTCAATAGTAAACGGAGGTGTTTTGGCTTGGTTTAAAACGCGAAGTTCATCGACCAAAATCTCAATATCACCGGTCGGAATTTTGTTATTTTTACTGGAACGTTCTACAACTTTGCCTTTGGCTTGGATTACAAATTCACGCCCGAGCTTGCGCGCTTCTTCCAAGATGGCTTTGTTTTCTTCATTAAATGAGAGTTGTGTGATGCCATAGCGGTCTCTTAAATCTATAAAAATAACGGCGCCCAAATCTCTGATTTTTTGCACCCAACCGCTAAGTGTAACGGTTTGCCCGATGTTCTTGGCGTTTAATGCGCCACAAGTATGCGTTCTATACATGCCTTAAAATTTTAAGTTACAAAGATAAAACTATTTAATAGATAGCAAAAGTTTCCCTTTATTTTAGTTTATAGGGGCAATGATTATAAAAGTATATTGTTGTTTTATATGAGTATCTCATATTTTTTATTGGTCACAAATATAGTTAAAACTATGCACTTTAGTGCATTTTGCTTTCAGCTTCTAAAAATGTTATCTTTGTTCTATGAATTTTCAAAGGACGAATGGTCATACAGTTTCAAGGTTAACAGTTCATATAGTTTGGGCGACGAAATATAGGTATCCAGTTCTGAAAGGTGACATTCAAAAGCGCTGTAGAGATATTTTGCGTCAGGTATGTGAAGCTGATGATGCTATAATTTTAAAAGGTGTTGTGTCGAAGGATCATGTTCATATGCATGTAAATTACTTACCATCAAAATCAGTAAGTGATTTAGTAAAAAAGCTAAAAGGTCGCAGTTCACGCAAATTGCAGCAAGAATTTCCTGAACTTCGAAAACGCTATTGGGGTCAACATTTTTGGGCAATAGGTTTTGGATGTTGGATTACAGGAAATATAACAGACGAGATGTTGAACGAATATTTAGAACATCACAGAAATCCCAATCAAGGAGGACAGGACAATTTTATAATTGAATAGGACTTTCAGTCCTTCCCAAACCTATGGACTTTTAGTCCATAGTGGTTTAGTTATAAAACTCTTGATATTTTTTGGCAATAGTTTCCATTTCGGGCCAAATTTTTACCATTTCTACTATATAATTTGCCATATCATCTACAAAGTTAGTGACTTCTTCAGGGGTTTTTAATCTTAGCACATTGCGAACTTGTACTACATGATTACCTTCCCATCTAGGCACATATATTTCCGGTTTGTTTGAAAAATTTTCGGGTAAATTTTCCAAAATAGTTTCAATTTTTTGATAAACAGTTTCTAAATCCTGCTTAATACCTGCTTTTTCGGCATCAGCATCAAAATTGTTGGTTATAATAGGATAAAATCCCCATTGAAATACATCTATCAACAAAATAATGGCACCTTGATGTGGAAAAGAACTAAATACAAAATGGTCTTTAATGACGTTAATTTTCAAATTGGTAACAATGCGTTTTCCTACTTGATAGATATTTTCTTTTTGTTCGGGTAATTTTTCTTTTAGTTTTTCTATCAGTTGCCATCTGAAACTTTTTAAGAACCAACCTTTGTGATATTCTACTTCTGTTACTTCGGCTTCGTGGTCAATACCGGTAACTGATGACAATGAAATAATTGCAGAAATAACATCTTCAACATTTTCTTGTTTTTCTGTTATTAAATCTTTCATCCGATTAAGCAATCGTGAGATGTAAATCGCTCTTTTTTTTAGATAAAAATCTGTTTCGCAAAGCCGGAATAAGACTTGTTCCCATTCTTCGTCAAATTCCACCAACGTATTAAGTTTTTCAATGCTATGGGCATCTAATTCTTTCAGATTTAAAGATAGTGCGGTTTTATTATCCCATTTATCAAAGCCGGGATGTTTTGACAATAAGCGGTAAACTGCCGGATATGCAATTTGGATACTGACCAAAGCAAAATTGAGCAATAAATCTAAATCATCTTTTAAACCGTCTTCCTGATCACTTTTGGCATTATTGATATAATTGATAAGTGACAATGAATT
>WGDF01000312.1 GCA_015493405.1 Flavobacteriaceae bacterium | reverse complement strand
GGCGCTTAAAGGGGTGCAAGTCGACGGACACCAATTTATTGAAAAAGCCGTTCAAAATGGTGCCAAATTGGCCATTGTTGAAGACTGGCAAGATAATTTACCGGCGGATGTGTCTCAAATTCAAGTGCCCGATGCACATAAGGCATTGGCTATTATGGCATCTAATTTTTATGATAATCCATCTAAAAAACTAAAATTGGTCGGTATTACCGGCACAAACGGTAAAACCACAACAGCAACATTGGCATATAAGCTATTCAGTAAAGCAGGATTTAAAACCGGCTTGCTATCTACGGTTGCCATTCTGATTGATGACAAAACTTTTCCAGCTACACATACCACTCCTGACCCGTTGATGATTAATTATTATTTGAGCAAAATGGTTCAACAAGGGGTGACCCATGCTTTTATGGAAGTCAGTTCTCACGGTATTGATCAAAAACGTACGGCAGGATTGGATTTTGACGGTGGTGTTTTTACCAATTTGACCCATGATCATCTTGATTACCACGAGACATTTATCAATTACAGGGATACCAAAAAACAATTTTTTGATGCTTTGAATAAAAATGCTTTTGCATTGGTTAATGCCGATGATAAAAACGGTTTGTTTATGTTGCAAAATACCAAAGCCCGAAAATTGACCTATGCGCTTAAAAATCCGGCAGATTACAAAGCCAAAATTTTAGAGCAGAATTTTAGTGGTATGTTATTGAACATCAATCAAATGGATGTTTGGGTGAGACTGATTGGCAAATTCAATGCCTACAATATTTTGGCTGTTTATGGCATCGCAGACCAGCTGGGAATGGAACCCTTTGATATTTTACAAATATTGAGCGAATTGCAAAGTGTAACCGGACGCTTCGAATTGGTTTTATCTCCCGAAGGTAAAATTGCTATTGTAGATTATGCGCACACACCCGATGCACTGGAAAATGTTTTAATAACTATCAACGAAATCCGGCCTAAAAATACCGAAAAGCTAATCACAGTTGTGGGTGCCGGCGGCAATCGTGATAAAAGCAAAAGACCCGAAATGGCAGAAGTAGCAGCCCGTTTGAGCGACACAATTATTTTCACATCAGATAATCCGCGTGACGAAGAACCGGATGCCATTATAGATGATATGGAAACAGGCGTGCCGGGAGAACATTATAAAAAAACGTTGCGTATAACTGACAGACATCAGGCTATTAGAGCTGCAGCACAATTGGCAAATACAGGTGATATCATTTTAATCGCCGGCAAAGGGCACGAAGATTATCAAATTGTAAAAGGACAAAAATCGCATTTTGATGATCGCGAAGAAATAAAAATGGCATTCGGATTAATTAACAAATCCATTTAATAAAATAAACAATTATGTTGTATTACTTTTTCAAATATATATGGAACAACTTTCCGGGCGCCGGATTATTTGACTATCTGTCATTTCGATCAGGCATAGCATTTGTAACCGCCTTGTTATTTTCCTTATTGGTCGGCAAGAAAATTATTGCCCGTTTGCGTCAAATGCAAATCGGTGAAACGGTTCGTGATTTAGGCTTGCAAGGTCAAAAACTCAAAGAAGGCACTCCAACTATGGGCGGTATTATCATCATTTTAGCCACTCTGATTCCGGTTTTATTGTTCAATAATTTGAGTAATATTTACGTGCAACTGCTATTGATTACACTACTTTGGATGGGCTTTATCGGTTTCACCGATGATTATATCAAAGTCATAAAAAAAAATAAAGAAGGGCTGGCAGGCAAATTTAAAATTCTGGGGCAAGTCAGTTTAGGAATCGTCATTGGCACGGTTATGATTGTCAATCAAAATATCACGATACAAACTAAAAATTTTAAGGAACCTGCGCAGATACAAAAGAAATTGGGTGAAAATTTCAATCAACCTGAAAAATCGCTCAAAACAACCATTCCAATGATCAAAAATAATGAATTTGATTATGCCAATGTGCTAAAAATCATCAGTCCGTCTTGGACTAAATATACTTGGATTCTATTCATTTTTGTCGTAATTTTTATCATTACAGCCATTTCAAACGCAGCAAATTTAACTGACGGAATTGATGGATTGGCCTCAGGGACATCAGCTATTATCGTATTAGCTTTAGCGCTTTTGGCTTGGATTTCGGGAAATATAATGGTGTCGGATTACTTAAATATAATGTATATCCCCGGTATTGGCGAAGTCTCGGTATTTATCAGTGCCTTTGCCGGTGCTTTGGTCGGATTTTTATGGTTCAATGCCTTTCCGGCACAAGTATTTATGGGCGATACGGGTAGTTTAACCATAGGCGCTATCATTGCCGTAGTAGCCTTATTTATCCGAAAAGAATTGTTGTTGCCCATTTTAGCCGGTATTTTTGTGATAGAAAATGCCTCGGTAATTATTCAACGATTTTGGTTTAAATATACTAAAAAAAGATTTGGCGTAGGACGTAGAGTATTTAGAATGGCACCCATTCATCATCATTTTCAAAAATTGGGCTGGCACGAAAATAAAATTGTAGTAAGATTTTGGATTATCGGAATCATATTGGCAGCCATCAGTATTATTAGTTTAAAAGTTAGATAATTATGCGTAGAGACGCACGGCCATGCGTCTCGATAATGCATGTTAAAACGCATGACCCTGCGTCACAATAAAAAATTTACAAATTGAAATTTTAAAAAATACATTCGAATACAAAAACAAACAATGAAACACCTCAAATCAACATATAATCAACTAACCCCCGACTCCGACATACGTCGGGAGGACACGCAAATCAAATCATCAAAAGAAATGACAGCACAATTAATCCAAAAAAGACGGCAGGCTTTAAAAAAACCTTTCCAAGAATTCACCAATGTGGCGAACCGGATGGAACAAGTGCGGGTAAAAAACGGCGTCATTTATATCAATGATGCTAAAGCCGAAAACGTCAATGCCACTTATTTTGCATTGCAAAGCATTCGCAAGCCCATCATATGGATCGCCGGGGGTGATGACGCCCAAACAGATTATTGGGAATTGATGTCATTGGTGCGTCAAAAAGTAGAAGCTATTATTATGATTGGCGAAGACAATGACCGATTGTATCAATTGTTTGCACCGGTCATCAATGATATTTACGAAGCCTCATCAATGGTAGAAGCTGTTCATTTGTCCAATCAAATCACTGAACCGGGCACACGCGTGTTACTCTCTCCCGCTTGCAAACCGGACAGTCGATTTTTAGATTATCAAGAGCGGGGCAGACAATTTGTAAACGCCGTTCAAAAATTATAAAAAATGAGAACGTTTTTAAAGAAAATATCAGGCGACCGCCAACTTTGGGTTTATACCATCTTATTGATGCTATTCTCATTTTGGATTGTATATAGTGCCAGCAGTAACTTAACCAATGTTTACGGTAAAAGTACCCCTTTGTTTTTTGGGGTTAAACATTTCATACATATCTCTATTGGCTTGTTGATTATTTTCTTTACCCATAAATTTAATCCAAAATATTTTTCACATATGGCCAGAGTCGCCATGCCGTTTATCATTTTAACCTTGGCATTTACACTAACCCGCGGTATTACTATGGGTGGTGCCAATGCCAGTCGTTGGATTTATTTACCGGGCTTAGGAAGCGTGCAACCTTCGACAATCGCTTTTGTTTTTTTAATGATGTTTGCCGCTCGTTTTTTCGGCAAAAATGATTTGAGCCAAATAAGCTTTGCCGAGAGTTTTAAAAAATTCTGGATTTGGGTATTCGCCGTAGTAGGCTTAATTTTACCGGCAAATTTATCCACTGCTGTATTGGTCTTTTCAATGGTCGTTATTATCAGCATTATTGCCGGCTATCCCATTAGAGATTTACTCAAAGTATTCGGTTTAGGTTTAGCAGGTTTAGTCTTACTCATATTAGTTCTAAAAGCTTTTCCAAATCGTTTATCCAATCGTTTAGACACTTGGCAAAACCGCATCGAAAATTATTTTGATGACTCAAACAAAGACGATAACAGTATTAGGTTAAATGATAAAAATTATCAAAAAATTCAAGCTAAAATAGCTATTGCAAAAGGCGGATTATTTGGTTTCAGACCGGGAAAAAGCGTTCAAAAAAACTTTTTGCCACAATCGGTTTCCGATTTTATTTATGCTATCATCATAGAAGAATACAGTTTGACCGGTGGCTTAATTATCCTGTTTGTGTATCTTCTCTTAGGATTACGAATGTTTTTTATTGCCAAAAAAACACCCAACCGGTATTATAAATTACTGGTATTGGCAGTCGGACTGCCTATCGTTGTACAAGCCCTAGCCAACATGGCTGTCGCAGTAGGTTTGATTCCGGTAACCGGTCAGCCCCTACCCTTGTTAAGCTCAGGAGGAACTGCGATTTGGATGAGTTGTTTTGCCATTGGCATTATTTTGAGTGTCAGCCGCGATACGGAAATTAAGGAGCGAAAAAATTTAGATGAATTTGTAACCGAATAAAACAAAATGACGAAAGACCAAAAACATATCAAAGCAATTATAAGTGGCGGAGGCACCGGAGGACATATTTTTCCGGCACTATCTATTGCCAACGAAATCAAAAGGCGCTATCCGGATGCCGAAATTCTATTTGTAGGTGCCAAAGGTCGTATGGAAATGGAGAAAATTCCGGCAAACGGCTATCCGATTGAAGGTTTGTGGATTTCGGGGATCAACAGAAAAAAAATGTGGAAAAATATCAGTTTTCCATTTAAACTTATATCAAGCATATGGAAAGCCAAAAAAATTGTCAAAAATTTTAAACCCGATTTTGTTATCGGTACCGGCGGTTTTGCCAGTGGTCCGGTATTGTATGCGGCACAGCAAAAAGGTATTCCGACCTTTATTCAAGAACAAAATTCATACCCCGGTATCACCAATAAATTATTGGCCAAGAAAGCCCGTAAAATTTATACGGCTTATGACGGATTGCAACGTTTTTTTGAAGCGCGTAAAATTATAAAAACAGGTAATCCGATACGTCAAGATTTGCATAATTTAAAAATTGATCACAATATCGCTTTAAAAAAATTCGATTTGGCCCCCGATAAAAAAACGATATTGTCTATTGGCGGCAGTCTCGGCGCGCATCCGTTAAATGATGCTATTATGAATATAATCGAAAAAATTAAAGAAAAAGATTATCAAATCATCTGGCAAACAGGAAAAAATGATTTTGATCAATATAAACAGCTGAGCGACAAACAGATAAAAATAATGCCGTTTATAAGCAATATGCCTGAAGCTTATGCTGCTGCCGATTTGATTATTTCGAGAGCCGGTGCCGGAACCATATCCGAACTGACTTTAATAGGCAAACCGGTTATTTTGGTACCATCGCCTTATGTAGCCGAGGATCATCAAACCAAAAATGCACAAGCACTAGCTAAAAATGATGCTGCCATATTATTACCGGAAAAAAAAATGAAAAAAGAATTATGGCAAAAGATAAATGAGATTTTTGAAAATAAAGAAGTCGCCAATAATTTAAGTGTAAATATTAAAAAAATGGCTATGCCGGAAGCTACGAAGTTAATTGTGGATGATGTTGTTAGAGAGTTGAAAATTAAAAGTTGAAAGTGCGAAGTAATAAGTGAAAAGCAATTGTCATTCCGACAGAGTCCCGACGCAAGTCGGGATGACGAGGAATCTCTTTTAAGATTTATTATGATTTGAGATTTCTTGTCGCTCACAAGTTCGCTCTGTCGAAATGACATTAATCAAAATAGAATAAATAGACAAATATTAGGTAAAAGAATAAACTATGAAATAAAATAAATCTGACACTTTGGTAAGCTCAGTGACCGAATCTAAAACATTATATGTCCCTATGTACCTTATGTGGTTTAAAACAATCTGAAATCGCAAATCGCAAATCTGAAATCTAAAATGAAAAACACCATTCTCATCATAGCAACCATATCAATCATACTCCTTACAATTGTATTGGGCAGCTATTTTGATGCTTTGGCCGGAAAAGAAAAAATACAAGCAACACAAGTGCATATTTACCCGATGGCGAAAACCTTTATTATGCCAAAGGAGGTCGCAAAGTTGATAAAAATAAAGGATAGTGCTTCAAAAAAAATAGATGTTATCAGTTTGGAAAAATCGCTTGAACAAAACGATTACATCCGCAATGCCGAAGTGTATAAAGATTTAAATGGCCATTTGGTTGCCGAAGTAGATCAATTTCGCCCCATTGCGCGCATATTTGACCATACATCATCCTATTATTTGGACGAAAATGGTATCAGAAAACCTTTGTCAGACCACTACACGGAAAAAGTGGTTTTGGTGTATGGTTCTATCAATTCCGGACAGAAAAATAAAATCATCAATTTGATAAAAAAAATAAATCAAGATAAATTTTTAAACGACATTATATCAGAAATTCATATCAAGGATAATGGGATTTGGCTTAAAACGGGCCAATTATCTGCAGATATAAAAATAGATTTAAAAGAAAATCTAGCGGAGCAATTATATAAGCTCAAAGCCATTTATACCTATTTGGTAAAAAGACAACTAAAAAATAAATACCGGCAAATAGATTTACGATTTGAAAATCAAGCCGTTTGCAAATAAATACCGTAAAAAGGAATGCTATGAATACATCAAACTTTAACATTGACGAAGGACAACAGCCGAGAACGTCCCCATTTAGAGATCAAGACGAACGTATTGAAGTCGTTGGCTTGGATATTGGCACAACCAAAGTGGTTGCCATTGTAGGCCGCAAAAACCAATTTGGAAAAGTAGAAATCTTAGGCTATGGCAAGGCATCCAATACCAAGGGGGTCAAAAATGGCGTCGTTATTAATTTGACCGAAACAGTCAAAGCGATAAATGAAGCCATACAAAAAGCCGAATATAATGCCAAGATTCGCATCAAAAAAGTGGTTGTGGGGATTGCAGGACAGCACATTCGTAGTATTCAAACCAGTGAATATATTATGCGAGAACATCCGGAAAGCATTATCACTTCGGAAGAAATAGACAAATTAATCAATCAGGTTAAAAGGATTTACGTTGAACCCGGGGAAAAAATTATCCATGCTTTACCACAAGAATTTAAGGTAGATGATGAAGGTAATATTCCGGAAATACCGATAGGTATGGCAGGCACACGCTTGGAAGCTAATTTTCACGTCGTAGTAGGCAAAGTAGCATCCATTCAAAATCTGGTTCGGTGTGTTGAAATGGCTAATTTAGAAGTTGTAGATATTACTTTAGAGCCATTGGCTTCTGCCGAATCTGTCTTGGTCGATGAAGAAAAAGAAGGGGGTACCGTACTAATTGACATAGGCGGTGGCACAACCGACATCGCTATTTTTAAAAACAATATTATCCGACATACTGCTATTATTCCTCACGGTGGTAACATTATTACCAAAGATTTAGCCAACGGTATTTATGTTTTAGAACGCAACGCCGAAGCAATTAAAGTTAAGTTTGGTTCGGCATGGCCCGCCGAAAACAGTGATATGGAAGTTGTCTCCATACAAGGTTTACCCGGCAGACCGCCTGTTGAAATCAGCTTAAAAAGCATCTCACGAATCATTAAAGCACGCGTCGAAGAAATCATACAATTGGCAGATGCCGAGATCAAACGCTATCAAGAAATCAGCAATGATCCGGTCTTACTGGGCGGCATCGTACTTACGGGCGGTGGTGCCGAACTCAAACATTTACCACAATTGGTCAATCTCATTACCGGCTTATATACCCGCGTTGGCAAGCCCATACAACATCTTGCCGGTGGCACCGAAGACGATTTGATCAGTCCGATGTATGCTACAGCTGTCGGCTTATTGATGAAAGGTCTGACCGATAAACGAAATTATGAATACTATGAATATGAAGAAGAATCGGAAAGCCAAAATCAAGTTGAAAATAAGGCCGTTGAACCAAATGATGAAACAGCAGAGGTAGAAGATGAGCCAAAAGAAACAGTCAGAAAAAACAAAAAAATACAAGAAAAACGCAAATTCAATATATATAAATCGGTCATGGATTTTTTGAAAAAATTAGAATAAAATTCATAAAAAAATGATCTGAGAATTGCATAAAAAATTATTAAAAAATAAAATTATGAACGACTTTAATCTAAATTTGGAATTTGATTTGAAAAAAAACAAATCAAACGTAATCAAAGTCATAGGCGTTGGCGGTGGCGGTGGAAATGCCGTAAATTATATGTATCAAAAAGGCATCAAAGATGTCGATTTTGTTGTTGTCAATACCGATTCGCAAGATTTATCCAAAAGTCCTATTCCGGTTAAGATACAAATAGGCAAATCCTTGACCGAAGGTTTGGGTGCCGGCGCCAATCCCGAAATTGGTGAAAAAGCAGCAATTGAAGACCTGTCTGCCATAAAAAGTATCTTGGAAGATAATACCAAAATGATATTTATAACAGCCGGTATGGGGGGGGGAACCGGAACCGGCGCAGCCCCCATCATAGCTAAACTAGCCAAAGAAATGGGCATTTTAACAGTCGGTATTGTAACCAGTCCGTTTAATTATGAAGGTAAGAAACGAAATGTTTATGCCCAAAAAGGTATTGAAAATCTACGTGAATATGTCGATTCGCTGATCATTATTAACAATAACAAATTGCGCGAAATTTATGGCAATTTGACTTATAAAGAAGCCTTTGCCAAATCAGATGAAGTATTGGCCTCAGCTGCTACAAGCATCGCCGAAGTCATCACACGCAATTATACTGTTAATGTCGATTTTAAAGATGTCAACACCGTCTTGGAAAACAGTGGCACTGCCATTATGGGATCTGCTAAAGCCACCGGCGAAAATCGAAGTCAAGAAGTTATTATCAATGCCTTGGATTCGCCCTTGCTCAATGACAATAAAATTACCGGGGCTAAAAATGTGCTGTTGCTCATTTTATCCGGCAATAAAGAAATTACAATTGATGAAATCAGTGAAATCAACGACTTTATCCAAAATGAAGCCGGTAACAGTGCCGATGTCATTATGGGAATTGGTGAAGATGAAAACTTAGGAGAAGCCATTTCCGTAACGATTATCGCTACCGGATTCAACAAAAATCAACAAGATTTGATTTCAAATGCCGAACCTGATAAAATAGTGCATGTGTTAAAAGATGAAAATGGTAGTCATATCACCCCTGAAACTACTGTATCGGAAACTGAAACAACAGAGCAGGACAACCTCATTGAACCATTGAATAATACTGATCCCGATATTATAACTGAAAAAGATGCTTACGGAAATACGCAATTTGCTTTTGATTTCAAAATTGAACCGAAAGATTCTGTAACCAATGATGCCGGCTTGTATGATGAGGACAATTTAAAATTGATTCATAAAAAACAAACCAATCATTCTGAAAGACAGCCTAAAATAGTAGAAGAAAAAAATATAGAACAACCGCTTTTGTTCAATTTTGATGAAAAACCATCAAAAAATAATTTTGATGACATCGATGATTTGTCGGAATTGCCGATAGAACTCGCTTTGAATTTACGCAAAAAAAGAAAGAGTTACATCAAAAATTATACGACTAAATTAGATGTTCAGATTGACAAAAAAGAGGAACCGGCTTTTAAAAAGAAAGGCATTGATGTTGATTTAAGTCCTAAATCATCACAAGAGATTCATAAAATAGAAATGGATGCTGAGGGCAATTTCAAACTACGGGATACCAATTCATTTTTAGAAGACAATGTCGATTAATGGTTACAAACGAATAGCATAAATAACAGGAAGCGGAATGCCTCTTATCTTATAAACAGTATTAATTTTCATAAGAGCCATTCTAGTTTATAAAATGCCTCAGACCTGGCAGATTTTTTAACCTATCAGGTCTTTTCTAAAGAATAGAAACACAATAGTTTAAGCATTTTGATAGGTTATATTTAATCTTCAATTTTAATAATGACACTGCATTTCCCGAAAATTAAAAGAGAATCCTAGAATTAGAACGGTATTTTTTATAAATTTGAAAAACAAATTAATCGAAAAAAAATACCTCATTTTAAAATATTTATTTATGTCTTTAGAACAACAAATCATGACCGAGTTAAAAATAGCTATGAAAGCCAAAAACACGATGGCCTTGGAAGCTTTACGGGCGGTGAAATCGGCTATTTTACTTGAAAAAACAAAAGGTAAAACTGAAGGACTTACTGAAGCTGATGAAATGAAACTATTACAAAAATTGGTTAAACAACGCCGCGAGAGTGCTGCTATTTACACCCAACAAAACCGTCCCGATTTAGCCCAAGTCGAACTGGACCAAGTTGCCATAATTGAAAAATTTTTGCCGGAACAAATGAGTCGTGAAGATATTGAGGCTGTAATCAATCGCATCATAGCAGAAACCGGTGCAAAAACAATGAAAGATATGGGTAAAGTTATGGGAATGGCCGGTAAAGAAATGGCCGGCAAAGCCGATGGTAAGATGATTTCGCAAATAGTTAAAGAAAAATTAGCTTAAAGGCTTGTTTAAATCGGCTTAAAACAATATTTTTGCAGCTTAATAAGCCCGCGTGGCGCAACTGAATAGCG
>WGDF01000311.1 GCA_015493405.1 Flavobacteriaceae bacterium | reverse complement strand
TCCTTGTGCTTTATTATAATAAATTTGCCGGCCATCATATGCTTTTGAAGCCCAAACATCATAAAATGTTTTTAGGCCGATCTTAATTTTTTTCAACCGGACAGGCTGGTCCGGAATATAAAAATCAGTCTTGTCATAGGAATCTGAAAATCTAATTTTGGTCAAAATAGACAAGCGTCCCAAACTGCCGGTTTGCATCATATCAACAGTTAATTTGTCATAAAATAATTGTTGTTCCGGTTTTAAATTTTCTGTAAATAAACCCAAATTTATGGCATACCCCGCATCAGATTTGAACCAAATGGCTTTACCGGTTCCTTCAAAATATTGATAAGTTGTTCGGCCGTCATATTTAAATTCCGAACATAGTTTATGAACGGCAATTTTAGTTTTAGGCCGAATTAAACCTTGGGGGGCATAAAATTTTATGGTTTTACCTCGGCTGTTTTTAAAAATCAATTTTTCTGATCCTTTATAAGGAAAGTAATTCAAACTTTCAGGGGCGAGTGAAACCGTACCGATTTTTTGGTCCGGCGGACAATTAAATCTGCAAGCTTGAAAAAACAAAAAAACAAGAACCAAATACTTCACCCTTAATTTTTATGGCAAGATAAGGATTTTTATATAAAAAAATCTCCTGCCTCAGCAAGAGATTCAAAAATAAGCTCCAATATTATCAAAAAATTATTTTAAATCTTTTAAAAAATGATACAGCATCCGTATGCCGAAACCTGTGCCGCCTTTACCTTTGTAATCTTGAGCACTTTCGAGAAATGCCGGACCGGCAATATCAATATGAATATAGGGATATTTTGCAAAATGCTCTAAAAATTTACCTGCGGTAATCATTCCGGCGTTGCCACTTCCTATATTTTTAAGGTCGGCAATATCCGATTTCATTTCGTCTTTCCATTCATCCCAAAAAGGGAATTCAACCAAACGTTCATGGACTTTTTTACCGGATTTTTGTAAATCCTTGATATATTTTTTTGGCGCATTTCCCATTACAATTGCTGCTTTGTCACCAATGGCTCTAACAGCTGCTCCGGTTAAAGTCGCCGCATCTATGATGACTTCGGGCTTGTATTGATTGGCATAAGCAATGGCATCAGCCAAAATCATACGACCTTCGGCATCCGTATTTAAAACTTCAACACTGGTGCCGTCATACATTTCGACTATATCGCCGGGCGCATAAGCATTTTTACCGGGCCGGTTATCCGTAGCGGGAATCAGTGCGATGACCCAAACCGGCACATTATTTTTGGAAATGGCATCCATCGTGCCCGCCATCATAGCGGCACCACCCATATCACTTTTCATCAAATCCATTGAATGTGGTGTCGGTTTTAAACTCAAGCCACCAGTATCATAAACTACACCTTTCCCCACCAAAACGATAGGTTTTTTATTTTTGGCATTTTCGGGTTTCCACTCCATAATAGTAAAAGTAGGCGGAATTTCAGAACCTTGATTGACTGCCAACAAACCGCCCATGCGCAAATCTTCAATATCTTGTTTATGCAAAACCTTGACTTTGAGGCCATCGTTTTGTGTTTTTTTGTGCAACTCCATCGCCAAACGTTCGGCATCGAGATAAGAAACCGGCTCGTTAACCAAAGTGCGTGCCCAAAGAACGGCTTCTATGACATTTTTAAGCTCATCTATTTTCTTTTGGCTGAGTCCTTTTACTTGAACCGATTTGAGTTTGTTTTTCTTTTTGTCTTTATCTGAAAAATATTTTAAAAACTGATAATCAGAGAGGTAAATCCCTTCAAGGAATGCTTCTAAATCTTTTTCCTTATGACCGATGACGACAATTTCTTCTTCTTTATCTTTTAATTCGCTATGAATTTTATAAGCCGATTTTCTGATTTTTTCCAAGTCAGCGCCTTTGGTTTTGACCACATACATATTATGTTTGGGTGTTTTAATAACACTGATGTCTTCTTGGTCAAAATTTTCTTTCATAAAAGGAATGACTTTATCACAAGGCAAAAATTTAATTTCGGATTTTTTGTCGGCTAATACAATTACATTTTTAGCATTTTCCGGCACTTTTTTTATGGCTTTTATTTTCATATTTATTATATTTTTATGATTGAACTTTTATAAAATTTCCTTTATAATTAAATGTATTATTTATAAAAAAATTAAAACTGTTACAAAGATAATGTATAATGTCAACACCACACAAAAATCTTTGTAAGCTTAATTGGACAAGAAAAATATGCAACCATTGTTTTTAATGATTTTTTTAATCTATGAAACGAGTATCAATAGCAGCTAATTTAAAAAATTGACATTTTAAAATAAGATGCAAAATCTACTTGGTCAAAAAGACAAAATAATACATATACAAGACATATAAAATAAGGTAGACACTACCTTTAACCCAACTGATTTTATTGCGTTTAGGCAAAAGTGCCAGAGGAATGATCAAAGCGGAAATACCCAGCATCCACAATATATCGACATTGATGAGTTTCAGATTGGTAATATGAATGGGTTTAATCATGGCCGTGATACCTAAAACCGATCCGATATTAAAAATATTGGAACCGACTAAATTTCCAAAAGATAAATCTTTCTCTTTTTTAAGTGCTGAAATAACCGAGGCTGCCAATTCGGGAATACTTGTGCCAATAGCCACAATACTGACCCCGATAATCCGCTCGCTGATGCCTATTTGACGAGCTAAGGTTTTGGCTCCGTCGACTAAAAATTCGGCTCCGGCCCAAAGTGCTACGCCTCCAATTATCAACCAAATCAAAATTTTAAACATCCCGGCAATCGCTGTATCTTCATCTATCTCTTCCAGATCATCTAAATCAATATCGCCAGAAGCCGGTGCTTTTTTGACTAATATATAAATAAATAAAATCAATAATAAAAAAAGAGTCCCTCCTTCATAAAAACTCAAAATCAAATCATTTTTTAAGAAAAAATACAGCAAGCCGGATAGCAACAACATAGCCGGAATATTGTATTTGTACGAAACTTTTTTGATAAAAATAGGTGTTAAAATAGCCGTAACACCCAACACTAAAGCCAAATTGGCAATGTTTGAGCCGACTACATTGGCCAATGCCAACTCCGGAGAGCCATCTAAAGCAGCCTTTACACTAACCAAAAGTTCGGGTAAAGAGGTCGCAAAAGATACGACGGTCATACCTATGACAATACGTGATAATCGGAACTTTAAAGATAAGCCGACAGATGCCCGCACCAAATATTCACCACCAAAAACCAGCAATATCAAGCCTAAAAGAATGTAAAATAAGGACATAAATTAAATTTTGTCAAAAATACAAATTAATTTGCTTACTTCTTTTTTCCTTTCTTTTTCGGGCTTTTTGATTTTTGAGCCAATAGCTTTTTATATTTTCGTTCCCGATGCCACCACAAAAACGGGCCTAATAAAGTTACGCCAATTAAAATGGATAAAATACCATAGGTAATATCTTTCTGGGTAAAATGCCAATTCCAAGCAAAAACTTTAGAAAAAACAATTACAAATATGCCATAAATGACACCTGTTACAAGCGAAAATTTTACAGCACCTTGTTTACGGCGATTTTCCCAATAGGACAAATAACGTTGATCACTTTCTTTCATATTTTTTGATTTTTAATCTATTGGTAAACATTAACGTCTTGTTAAAATTCCTTTACAAAGTTACATAATTTGTATCTTTACCCCAATTTATTTAACTTATGATTTTAAAAGTCAGACAAAATTTACAAAAAATACCTCATTGGGAGCACAAAAAATATCTTTTGGCTATCTCCGGTGGTATAGATAGTATGGTTTTGACAACACTTTTTGATCAACTCGGTTTACAATACGAATGGGCTCATTGCAACTTTAAATTACGCGGTGTAGAAAGCGATCGCGATCAAGCTTTTGTTGAAAATTATGCTCAAAAACACCGGATTCCACTACATTTAAATGTCTGTGATTTATCACAATCTCAAGAAAACATTCAAATAGCGGCTCGCATGGCGCGCTATGATTGGTTTACAATACTGCAACAAAGCAAAAATTTTGATTATATCGTTACCGGACATCATCTCGATGACAGTCTTGAAACTTTTTTCATCAATCTGCAACGCGGCACCGGACTTAAAGGTTTATTAGGCATTCGGGATAATGATAAAATTTTACGACCTTTATTAAATATCAATCGTAAAGCCATACGAGAATATGCCCGTATTTATCAACTAAATTGGCGTGAAGACAGTAGTAATGCTTCAGAAAAATACAGACGAAACTTTATCCGGCATCAAATTATTCCCAAATTAACTGAAAATCAACCGGCTTTCTATCATAATTTTCTAAAAACTCTAAATTTCTTGCAGCAAAATCAAGCCATAACCGAAGCGTGGTTTGAACGTGAATATCAAACCTTAATCACAAAAAATAAAGAATTTTATCTACTTGATTTACAAAAATTTAAAACTGTAAATCAAAAAGAATTGTTTTTATTTAATTGGCTGTCATCTTTTGGTTTTAAGGACATCAAAGCAGCCTTAAATCTACTGACCGGTCAAACCGGAAAAGAAATTTTTAGTCCGGCATACCGCTTGACCAAACAGGGTGAATATTTAATTCTGCAGCCCATTCAAGAAAAAAACAC
This sequence comes from Flavobacteriaceae bacterium, assembly GCA_015493405.1. Classification (GTDB taxonomy): domain Bacteria; phylum Bacteroidota; class Bacteroidia; order Flavobacteriales; family Flavobacteriaceae; genus WGBX01. Next base: position 5,098 of record WGDF01000311.1, on the reverse strand, counting down.
TAAAACTTACAAAATTTCCGATTTAGTTCCTGAAATTGATCAGCCTGTTTCACTTAAAATGACACTTTTTGATAGAAATAAGATTGAGAAAAAGGTATTTTTATCGGCCAAAAAAAATGAAGTTTATATCGATTATGACTTACTCAAATTCCCATTAACTATAAGAAAATGGCAAGCAGGTGATTATTTTTATCCTTTAGGTATGTCAGGAAAAAAGAAAATTAGCGACTATTTAAAGGATGAAAAAATAGCCTTACCCGAAAAAGAAAAAATTTGGTTACTTTGCAATCAAAATAAAATTATTTGGGTTATAGGCATGCGCCTTGATAACCGCTATAAAATTACTGATAAGACCAAACATATTTTGCATCTCATATTAAAAAATAAAACTTAAATTATGAAGAAACTTTGGCTACTACTCGTATGGCTTTCTTTTACTGCTGCCGGACAATTCGGGGGACAACAAAACGTAACCAATCCGTTAAAATGGCATACCAGTGTAGAAAAAACAAGTGATGACACTTACAATTTAATTATCGAAGCCGACATTGATGATGGATGGCATTTATATTCGCAATTTAATGATCCAAATGGTTCTTTGCCTATTGAATTTGAATGGCAAAATACCAAAGACAATTACAAAGTCTTAGGTAAGGCTAAAGAAATTAACACTCACCAAGCCTACAATAAAGTGTTTAAAGTTACCGAAACTTTCTTTTCAAAACATGCCAAACTCATACAACCGGTTAAAGTTTTGAATAAAAATTTGAAACAAATTAAGGTTACACTTTACGGACAAACTTGTAAAGAATCTTGTATTCAGGTGAAAGAAAACCTGAACTTCGATTTGACCAAAGCCAAAGCGCTTCAAGCAACAAAAACTAATAAAACTTCAAGCGCTTCAAAACCAGAAAACACCAAAAAATCTCAAACATCATCAGCTACTGAAACCGAGAAAAAAAATAAAAAGACTACTTCTCTTGATACGACTGCCGGTCAAACAACTGAAAATGAAACAAAATCTGAAAAAGATTTAACTGAAGGTGGTAAATATACACCTATTCCGGTTCCAAAAAAAGAGATTGAAAATGTCCAAAAAACTGCCCATACGACACCGGTTCAACCCAAAAAAAAATCTGACTGGAGCATTTTTTGGACCGCTTTTATTGCCGGTTTATTGGTTTTGTTGACGCCTTGTGTCTTTCCAATGATTCCTTTGACAATCAGTTTTTTTACCAAGCAAAATGAAAAGAGTGCAGGACAAGGCAGACGTAACGCTTTGGTCTATGCCATTTCCATTGTTTTAATTTATGTCGCTTTTAGTTTACCTTTTCATTTATTAGAAAAAGTTGACAGTAGTATGTTTAACGGCTTAGCTACCAATACATGGGTCAATCTGTTTTTCTTTACTATTTTTATCTTGTTTGCTTTAAATTTATTTGGCGTTGAAAAATTAGATCCTGTGCGCTTGATTCCACAATCTTGGGTCAGTTCTGCTGACAAACAATCGAGCAAAGGCGGTATTTTAGCCGGCTTTTTTATGGCTTTGACCTTGGTCATCGTCTCCTTTTCTTGTACGGGTCCTGCACTCGGCTTTATTTTAGGCAATGCTGCTTCAGGAGCAACAGGCGCCACGACTTTTACAATAGCGATGCTTGGCTTTGGTTTAGGGATTGCCATTCCTTTCGGACTCCTAGCCTTTTTTCCGGTATTACTCAAAGCCTTACCTCAATCCGGTGCTTGGCTCAATAGTGTCAAAGTTATTTTTGGTTTTATCGAGTTGGCTTTTGCTTTTAAATTTTTATCTAATGCCGATTTGGTCAATCAATGGCACTTTTTACATCGTGAAATTTTTATCTCTATCTGGATTGCCATTAGCTTAACTATGGCTCTGTATTTATTTGGAAAAATACGCCTGCCACACGATGCTCCTACTGATACTATTGGCGTCTTTAGATTTTTATTTGGTATATTTACATTATCCTTTACCCTTTATCTGTTGCCCGGACTTTGGGGCGCACCCTTAAATGTCATCAGCGGATTTCCACCACCGATGAAATATGCCGAATCGAAGTTCGGTGTCGGTTACACCCAAACCAATCAAAGTGGAAAAGCAATAGAAAATTTACCGGAAGGGGCTATTTACGGCCCAAACAATATCGTTACTTTTGAAGATTACGATACCGCATTGGCTTATGCCAAGAAAGTCGACAAACCCTTATTGATTGATTTTACGGGACGGGCTTGTCAAAATTGCCGTTTGATGGAAGAAAATGTATGGAGCAAAGATCAGATTTTACCCATTTTTAAAAATGATTTGGTATTGGTTTCGCTTTTTGTCGATGAACGCACCAAATTGCCTGAAAACCAACAGTATATTTCTAAATATACCGGTGAAAAGGTTACCACTGTTGGACAAAAATGGAGTGAAATGGAAACTTTCAAATATAAAAACAATTCCCAACCGCTATATATTATGGTCGATCAAAAAGAAAACAATTTAAATGACCCGATTGGCTATACGCCTGAAATTGAACTCTATTACAATTGGTTGCAAAAAGGAATCCATAATTTTAAAAAGGAAAAATAAATTTTATCCACTCCTCTTGTAAAGCCCTGAAAGATGTCAAACTTCTATCAGGGCTTTATTTTATAATCAACTGCCCGAAAAACAAATCATATTTTTAGTTAACTTTGCCAAAAGAAAAATCATGTCAAATATAGTAGCCATAGTAGGCCGTCCAAATGTCGGTAAATCTCAATTATTCAACCGTTTAACCGGTCAACGTAAAGCCATTGTTGATAATGAAAGTGGTGTTACACGCGACCGTCATTATGGCAAATCTGAATGGAATGGCAAGGAATTTACCGTAATTGATACCGGTGGCTATATCAAAGGTAGTGATGATGTTTTTGAAGATGAAATCCGAAAACAAGTCGAATTGGCCATTGATGAAGCCGATGCTATCTTTTTTATAGTTGATGTTGAAACCGGAATTATGGGTTTAGATAAAGAAGTCGCAAGCATCTTAAGAAAAACAAAAAAACCGGTCTTTTTGGTTGTTAATAAAGTCGATAATAGCAAACGCCAAAATGATGCTTTGGAATTTTACAATCTGGGGCTTGGGGAAATATATCCCATCTCGGCTATTAATGGGAGTGGTACCGGAGACTTATTGGATGATCTCACCAAGGTGTTACCCGAAGAATCTGAAATCTTAGATGAAACGGAAAGCGATGTTCCAAAATTTACAGTCGTTGGAAGACCTAATGCCGGTAAATCAACTTTGATTAATGCTTTGCTTGGCAAAGAACGGCATATCGTAACCGATATTGCCGGAACGACCAGAGATACTGTAGCCACCCGATACAACAAATTCCAACAAGAATTCGATTTGATTGACACTGCCGGCATCAGACGAAAAAACAAAGTTAAAGAAGATATCGAATTTTATTCCGTTATGCGTGCCATAAGAGCTATTGAATACGCCGATGTGGTTTTTTTGGTCGTCGATGCGACCCGGGGTTTTGAAAGTCAAGATCAAAAAATTTTTGATTTAGCGCGTAAAAACAATAAAGGCGTCGTCATCTTAGTCAATAAATGGGATTTAATAGATAAGGATACCCATACAGCCAAAAGTTTTACGGAACATATTCAAAAAGAAATTGCCCCTTTTAATGACGTCCCGATTCTCTTTATTTCGGCAAAGAATAAGCAACGAATTTTCAAAGCCATTGAAGAAGGGATGCATGTTTTTGAAAACAGAAAACGTAAAATAAAAACCAGTAAGCTCAATGAAGTTTTATTACCTTTTGTGCAACAAAACCCGCCTCCGGCTCATAAAGGCAAATATATCAAAATCAAATTTATCACTCAATTACCGACACACAGTCCTAAATTCGCATTTTTTGCCAATTTGCCTCAGTATGTTAAAGATCCTTACAAACGTTATTTGGAAAATAAATTACGTGAAAACTTTGATTTCACCGGAGTACCTATCGAAATATATTTCAGAAAAAAATAAAATTAATGTGGCTCAATGATTTACTTTTAATTGCCACGGGGATTTTAGTCGGTTTTGTCAACACCTTAGCCGGCGGTGGTTCCTCCATCCTCTACCCTATTTTGATTTTTATGGGCATGCCCATTCATACTGCCATCGGTACAAGTCGTGTCGGATTTTTGGCTCAAGGAATTTTTTCGGTAGCCGGTTTTAAAAGCAAAGGCATCTTTTTGTTTCCCTTCAATCTATATGTAGCTTTGGCGGCTATGACCGGTGGCATAGTCGGCGCTTGGATCAGTTTACAAGTGCCCGATAAAAATCTGACCAAAATATTGGCATTCATTATGATTATGATAGCTGTTTTGATATTGATTCAAGCCAAAATAAGAAAACGACATGATACAGCAAGAATCAAAGCTAAATGGCTCTGGATAAGTTTTATTGTGTATTTCATCATCGGCATTTATGGTGGATTTATCCAAGCCGGCATGGGGTTTATGATTATTTTAGCCGGCAGTTTGGTCAATCACTTCAAATTAACCGAAGCCAACAGTATTAAAGCTTTAATCGTATTGGTTTTAACTATTCCCACACTATATATGTTTGCCGCAAAAGGCTTTGTCAATTGGGAAGCCGGCATTGCCATTGCCATAGGAACAGCAACCGGTTCGTGGCTCACCAGTCGATGGTCGGTAAATGTGAATGAAAAATATTTAAGAATTTTCATTGCGTCTATCGTTGTTTTATTGGCTGTTAAACTTTGGTTTTATCAATAAAAAATCCGTCTCAAATAATTGAAACGGATCATAAACAATCAATAAATAATTTGGTTAAAAGAATCGCGGTGAACGAATTCGGGTGTCATCAACAAAATTGAAGTCATATCCGACCATCAATTCGTGGGAACCACTGTTGTAATGACGCAATTCGGTCATCGTCAAATCATAAGCATAACCTATACGAAATTGCGGCGTGACATAATATTGCAATAAAGCCGAAAAACTATCGTCTAAACGGTGGGCTAAACCAATACCGAATTTGTCGTTGAAAAAGAAATTTCCGGACAAATCAATTGATAAAGGCGCGCCTTCCAC
>WGDF01000310.1 GCA_015493405.1 Flavobacteriaceae bacterium | reverse complement strand
ACTCATGCGCATCAAGATCATGTATTAGATGTGCAAGATATTGCCGAAGCCAATCCGATGGCACGCTTAATTTCTAATTTTGAAATTGTTACCTATTTCTCTAAATATGGCATTGATGGTCATCCTATGAATCACGGTGGTAGCTGGGATTTTGATTTCGGTCGGGTAACGATGGTCAATGCTTGGCACAGCAGTAGTTTTGCTGATGGGACTTATGGCGGAAATCCGGCCGGATTTGTTATTGAGAGTGGAGGTAAAGCCATTTATATTGCCGGTGATACCGGATTGACCATGGATATGAAGCTCATTCCAATATTTGCCAAATTGGACTTGGCTGTGCTACCATTAGGCGACAATTTTACGATGGGCCCAGAAAGTGCTGCTGTAGCAGCTGACTTTGTGGCTTGTAATCGCGTGTTGGGTTATCATTATGATACCTTTGATTTAATTAAAATCGATCATCAAAAAGCCAAAGATACTTTTGCTAAAGCCGGCAAAGATTTAATTTTGTTGCCAATAGGGGAGTACCTGGAAATTTAGAAAACGGGGCATTAGGCTTTTTATGTTCTATTAGTTTTTGATGCTTGATTAAGTTTTTATTTGCTTTATATTTTCTATAAATTAACTCCCGATTTTGTTTCAAGTAATTGATAAAGTTGGCCGTATTATCATTTTTGTCCGATTTATTTTGATTTTACTTTGAAATCTATATGTATCAGTTTGATTTTGATGCTTCTGTGGTATTTCCAAAAGCTCCAATATTGATTCTGTTTCCATTTGGTGCCGGTTCATTTGAATAATCAGATGTGGGATCGCCAGTATCTATGCAAGGGCTTGTATTGGCGTCATTTAGCCATTGGGCGCCGTTCCAACGACCGTTTTCTGATTTTAAATGATAGAGCTGCCAGACTTCATTTGCCCCCAAATCAGTTTTACAAATGGGATTTTCACTATCTTCAATACCATCGGCATTTTCCCAAATCGGGCTAAAAATATTATAACTGGTGACATTGTAATATCTACCGTGCAACTCGTATGTGCAAGCCGGCAATGGGTCTGAGTAAATATCGGTTGTTGCTGTTACATTATTATAATTTCCGCTGAGATTCCCGTTTATGCAATTATAGTTTGAAACAAAAGTATGGATTGATGGTTTTTGATTATCAATTCCATATGTGGCATTTCTTACGATAATATTGTTTTTGACATAGGTCGTGAAACCTGATAAAGCGGGGTTTACAGGATCACCTTGATAAAAAGTAATGCCTGCACCTTCGGCACTTATTTCTATGAAATTATTTTCAATGCGTGTCTTGTTAAAACCATAAATGCCGATACCGGCCAATTTGTATTGTGAAATAACATTATGATGAATATAAACACCTGTGTGTGTATTTAAGGTTCCGGCACCACCTCTGGTTAGCTGCTCCAACCAGATGCCATGCCAATCTTGATTGCCATAAAAGAAATTATTATAAATTTCTATATCATCAACAGGAACATTTCCATAGTTCATAACATGAACGGCGGCAGCACCGGACATTCGTCTATCCGGTGCATTTCCTGCAATATTATTGTGAATTTTTAAATTATTGCAATTTTGCACTCTGATACTTGCATCGGTTCTTGAGTTTGTAATATTGTTATTGTAAATTTCAAAATTTGTGGCTTGTCCTATATATATGCCGTCGTGTCCATCATTGTGAATTCTATTGTTGTAAAATTTTGAATTGATATTATATATACTTTCACCGGTTCCAACGCCAAATTCCAATAGGATGCCATCGGCAAGTCCATTATGGATATACATATCATTTATGGTAACATTGTAACAATTTTGTAATTGTATCATACGATAATAACTATGTCCTGAGGGTTCAGATTGATTGGCTCTGTTTCCATCCAGTTCGAATCCCCGAATTGTTATATTTGCAGTTGTAACACTTTGGTCTAACATTATTTCTTCTAATACAGTTCCCTTTTGTCCGATAAGTGGTTTGAATTGTGTGTGCCAATTGGCGT
>WGDF01000309.1 GCA_015493405.1 Flavobacteriaceae bacterium | reverse complement strand
GCCGAAACCAAATTTGACCGTTTGGGCGTTTTTGCTTATTCGCATGAAGAAAATACCCATGCCGGACAGCTCATTGATGATGTGCCGGCTGACATCAAACAGCAACGCGTTGAAGAAATTATGGCTTTGCAGCAGCAGATCTCTTTTGAGAAGAACCAAACTAAAGTTGGCCAAACTTTTAAATGTTTATTTGACCGTAAAGAAGGTGATTTCTATGTCGGGAGAACGGCATATGATAGTCCCGAAGTGGATAATGAAGTGCGGGTGGATGCTAGCAAATTTCACATTGAACCGGGAAAATTTTTAAATATTAAAATCACGGATGCCGAAGCTTTTGATTTATTAGGTGAGCCGATAAAATATTAAATATATGAAGCAAATTATTTTTTTTATTTTCATTTTTTTAAATCTTTCAGTTCAAGCACAAATAAAAGTCTTATTTGATGCTACCAAAGCCGAAACTGCTAACAATGCCGATTGGATTATAGATGCGGACAATTTTAATTTAAGGTATCATCCCAATCCGGTTATTGGTGGCAATGAAGCCAATCCGCAACGTTTTCCGACGCCGGATCAATCAACCGTTACGGCATCAACAACAGAAGATTATTGGACAGGTGCTAATTCCGCTTGGGGTATAGAGCTGGTGCAATACGGTTACCATGTTGAGACATTGCCTTATGATGGGCAAATTACTTACAATAACTCCAATAATCCGCAAGATTTATCAAATTATGATGTTTTCATTGTAACCGAACCCAATATTTTGTTTACACCGGCTGAACAAATGGCTATACTCAACTTTGTCAATAATGGCGGCGGTTTATTTATCACGTCCGACCATGACCGCTCGGACAGAAACGGTGATGGAGATGATTCGGTAGATGTATGGAACGATTTGTTTCAAAACAATTCGGTGCAAACAGATCCGTTCGGTTTTTTGTTTAATTACGAAAACTTTAACGAGACAACTTACAGCGTGGCAAATTTATCAGATAATCCCATTTTACATGGCTTTTTTGGAGATGTAACGGCATTGGAATTTCACGGTGGCACAAGCATCAATCTGTTTCCTAGTGACAATAATACGGTTACGGGTTTGATTTTTAGACAAGGTAGTCAAGAAGCAATGTTTGTTTCGGCTCAATACGGGCAAGGACGTGTCGTAGCTATAGGCGACAGTTCACCCGCTGATGATGGTACCGGTGATGCACATGACAACTTGTATGATGGTTGGTATGCCGAAGGTGATGGTTCGCATCGTAAATTGATGCTCAATGCCACACTTTGGTTAGCACAAGAGAATACCGGCAGTGTCATTAATCATTCTAATAATCCTTTCAAAGTTTGGGTTAATGATAATCTTTTACATATTAAAAATGTTGGAAATAACTTTACGAAAGTTCAAATTTTTAATTTATCAGGACAAAGGTTATGGTCTCAAGAATATGATGATGAAATAGATATCTCAGGATTAAAATCGGGGCTGTATATTATTCACTTACAAGACATCTCAGGCAAGTTTTATGCGCAAAAATTTTTGAAATAAAAAGCTGTCGAAAATCTTCGGCAGCTTTAACTTTTATTTTTAAAATATTCTTCAATTAAAATAGCGGCTCTGTCATTTCCTTAGGTTTAGGCAGTCCTAAAATTTTTAAAATCGTCGGGGCTACATTGGCCAAAATACCGTCTTTTAATTTTGGTTTCAAATCTTTATCTATTAAAATCACCGGAACAGGATTAGTGGTATGGGCCGTATTGGGCGAACCGTCCGGATTAATCATATTTTCGACATTGCCGTGGTCGGCAAGGATAATAACAGCATAATCGTGTTTGAGAGCTTCTTCTACTATTTTTTTGACATTTTTATCAACTGTTTCAGCTGCTTTTTCAGCTGCTTTAAAGTCGCCGGTGTGGCCGACCATGTCACCATTGGCAAAATTTAGAACGATTAAATCAGCTGATTCTTGTTTGATTTCGGGCAGAAGTGCTTCCGTCACTTCATTTGCGCTCATCTCAGGTTTTAAATCGTAAGTAGCGACTTTGGGCGAGGGAATTAAAATACGTTTTTCGCCTTTAAATTCGTTTTCTTTACCGCCTGAGAAGAAGAAAGTAACGTGGGGATATTTTTCTGTTTCGGCAATGCGGATTTGTTTTTTTCCGGCTTTAGAAACAAGTTCGCCTAAGGTGTCTTTTAAGTCTTCTTTAGGATAAGCAACTTCGATTCCTTTGAAATTTTCATCGTAAATAGTCATAGTTACAAAATGCAGTGGCAAGGTTTTCATGCCATATTCGGGCATGTCTTCTTGGGTCAAAACCTTGGTGAGCTCACGCCCGCGGTCGGTTCTGAAATTGTAAAAAATAACCGCATCACCGGGTTCAATTTTCCCAATAGGTTTACCGTTTTCATCAACGTGAACAATCGGCAAAATAAATTCGTCCGTCACGCCTTCTTGATAGCTTTCTTCAACAGCTTTGACTAAGTCTGTAGCAGGTTTACCCTCACCTTTAACCAACAAGTCGTAAGCTTTTTTGACGCGTTTCCAACGATTGTCACGATCCATAGCATAGTAGCGCCCGATAACCGAAGCTATTTTAACTGGCGTGTCTTTGATATAGTCTTGTATCTCTTTTAAAAATTCAATACCGGAATGCGGATCAACATCGCGACCGTCCATAAAGGCATGAATGTAAGTCGGGACAGCATATTTTTTAGCCATATCAATTAAGGCTTTTAGATGATCTATATGCGAATGCACACCACCATTGGATAGCAATCCTAACAAATGCACGGCTTTATGGGTTTTTTTTGCAGTTTCAAATGCTGATTTTAACACTTGATTTTCAAAGAAACTGCCGTTCTTAATCGCTTTATTGATTTTGACTAAATCTTGGTAAACAATCCGTCCGGCGCCCAGATTCATATGACCGACTTCCGAATTGCCCATTTGTCCTTCGGGCAGTCCTACATTTTCGCCTGATGTATAAAGCTTGGCATGCGGATATTTTTTTAATAAACTATCTATAAAAGGGGTATTGGCTTGGGCTATGGCCGACACTTTCGGGTCTTGAGTGATGCCCCAACCATCTAATATCATTAGTATAACTTTTTTACTCATAAGTTTTGTTTTTAAAGGACAAAGATACATCATTATTAAAGTGGATGTCAATAGAATGATTTAAAGTTTAAGCAAATTTTAGTTTTATTTTTTTTCGTAATTTTAAGGCATAGATAATTATGAAAAAACCTAAGGACAAATCAGCTTTAAAAGAAGTAAAGGGAATCAATAATCCGTCACGGATCAATCGGAAAATGATTGCAGCTTGGTCCAGAAAACCTGTTTTGCCTCAAGTGGATCAATTGGTTGATAAGCTTTTAGCCGGTGATCAGATTGCACTGAGTAAAGCTATAACTTTAATAGAAAGCCGTAAGCCGGAATATTTTGAACGGGGGCAGGAGGTTATCAAAAAATGTTTATCCTATGCCGAAAAATCCATTCGGATAGGCATCACCGGTGTGCCGGGAGTCGGTAAAAGTACATTTATTGAAAGCTTGGGCAAGTTATGGACCCGACAAGGGCATAAAGTTGCTGTTTTGGCAGTTGATCCCAGTAGCCGTTTGTCCAAAGGAAGTATTATGGGCGACAAAACTCGTATGGAAACCCTGGCCCGAGACCCTAAAGCCTATATTAGGCCCAGTCCTGCGGGTAATAATCTTGGAGGCG